>JAFGQF010000277.1 GCA_016935775.1 Caldifarciminota bacterium | reverse complement strand
GGGGCCACCCCGGGGGCGGGGGACCCCGAAATCCCCGACAGGGGATAAGAGCCGACGTGACAGCGCCTTACGAGGAAATCCCGGGGAGCGTCAGATGATAAACCGGTTTATCATTACAAGCGCGAAATTCGGGTGGGCGAAGGACTGGATGCACAGATGAATGGCCCTGTGAGATGTCGTAAGTCCACGCCGTCGGCGTCCTGCGTCAACACAGATGAACACCGTGGGCGAAGTCGGGAGTGCACGGTGAGCGAATCCACGATATGCAGGTGTGGCTGTGAGCTGTCAGCCGTTGGCTGTCTGGACGGGCCGCTGGCCGAGCGGGTTTTGGCCGAGTACGTCAAGAAGGGCCTGCGGCCGGAAGTCCTTTTCGCCATCCGCAACAACGTTTTCGGAATCGGAGGTTCGGAGTTCGGAGGGGCTGGGCCTGAACCCTAGAACTCTGGGATCCTCGGACCCTTGAATCCTGGGACCTTTCCTGATGGAACCACACATGAACACAGATGGACGGGCAAATGGGGCGGAAGCGGGGCAGGGCAGAGAATTACCAATGCCCAGGTGGCAATGACCAATCAGCCTGCCATTGCGAGCGAAGCGTGGCAATCTCGTTCGGCTGTCAGCCGCGCGTTGCCGGCCGTCGGCAGTGAGCCGTCGGTCGTACCAGGACCAGATTCTTCGTAGACCCGGGACGGCGAGGACGGAGTTTGACAGGCGGGCGATTCTCGGCCAGACTTAGCGTCGTTCGTGGGGCCGTGGCGCAGTTGGGAGCGCGCTTGACTGGCAGTCAAGAGGTCACGGGTTCAAATCCCGTCGGCTCCATTCCGAGTCCGTCGGTGCACGATACGCAAAAGGAGTTCACGATATGAAGCGTGGCCTGTGGATATTCGCGGCAGCGTTCTGCGCATTCGGCCTGCTCGCCTGCGCAACGACCGGCCCGAAGGTGGACGAGGCCCAGCTCGCCGCCGAGCGGCGGCAGGCGGCCGAGCAGCATTATTCGATCGGCGCGGGCTACTACGCCCAGCGCAACTTCGACGCGGCGATGGAGAATTTCCTGCGCGCGGTCGAAACCGATTCGACCTACTATGACCCGTGGATCGCCATCGGCAATGTCTGGCGGAAGCGCCGCGACCCGGTGCAGGCCAAGGATGCCTACAATAAGGCGATGGCGCTCGACCCGCGGCAGGCCAAGGCCTACGAGGCGGTCGGCGACCTGTACCTTGAGATGTCGGTGGTTGACCCGGCGCTGGTTGACTCGGCGCTGGCCGTCTACCGCCAGGGGCTGAGCCGCGACTCGACGCTGGTGGACCTGTACAACGGCATCGCCGAGATCCACGTGATGAAGGAGGAGACCGCCAAGGCCGATTCGGTCTACCAGGTGGCCCTGCGGCTGTTCCCGGACGACCTGAGCGTCCAGCGGCTCTTTGGCGAGTTCCTGTTCAAGCAACGGCGCTACGGCGACGCGGTGGAGGCTTTGAAGCCGCTGGTTGAGCGGTTCGCCAACGACCCGGGCGTCGGCAAGCTGCGCGAGAAGCTGGCCCTGGCCCACGCCGAGGTCAAGCAGTACAAGGAGGCGCTGGAGCAGCTTGACATCATCGTCGCCGCCGACCCGACCAATGTCGACGCCCGGCTGATCAAGGGCGTCATCCTGACCAAGCAGCGCAAGTACGGCGACGCCGTCGCCGAGCTCGAGGGCGCGCTCGAGCAGGATCCGAACCTGCCGATGGCACACATCTACCTGGCCGACATCCAGATTGAGCAGGGTCGGTACTCCTCGGCCCGCGGCCACCTGACCGACGCGCTGGCGCTCGACCCGGACCTGACCGTGGCCTATGTCTACCAGGGCGACATCCTGCGCAAGCAGGGGTCGGAGCAGATTGCCGGCAAGCCGCTGGCCTCGGTGTCGACCGAGAAGCTGCAGGCAGCCAAGGGTCTGTACGAGGGCGCCAAGGGACTCTACCAGCAGGGACTGGGCGACCCGGGCTACGCGTCTTACTGCCGGAGCCAGATCGCCTACCTGAACTCCAACATCGACCTGATCCAGAAGGAGCTGTTCATCCGCTAGGAGCGCCTTTGCTGAATCGCCGGGTGCTGCTCCTGAACCAGAACTACGAGCCGCTCTCGGTGTGCAAGGCGCGGCGGGCGGTGGTGCTGGTGCTGGCGCGCAAGGCCGAGACGGTCGAGAACTGCGGTCTGTTGGCACGGTCGGTGCGGCTGTCAATGCAGTTGCCGAGCGTCCTGCGGCTGAACTATTACGTTCGGGTGCGGCGCCACGAGGTGCCGCTGACCAAGCGCAACATCCTGCGACGCGACCGGAACACCTGCCAGTACTGCGGCCGCAAGTCCGCGGTGCTGACGACCGACCACGTCCTGCCCCGCGCGCTGGGCGGGCCCGAAACGTGGGAGAACCTGGTCTGCGCTTGCTCGGACTGCAACGCCCGCAAGGGCAACCGCACCCCGGCGCAGGCCGGGATGCCGCTGCGCACCCGGCCCAAGAAGCCCCACTACTTCAGTTTCACGGTCAACTCGATGGGCGAGGTACCAGAGGTCTGGCGCCCGTATCTGTTCCAGAGCTGAACCGGCTGCGCGCGCTGCTCGTTCTCTGCTGCGTGGCCGGCACGCTCGGTGCGACCGTTGTTTCCGAGCTGTCAATCGAGGGTCTGCCGCGCGGCCTGGTCGCCGGCCCGGGTTTCGCGGCCGGCGAGACGGTATCGGTTCTCGCGTTCGAGGCCGGCCGCGAGTGGCTGGTCGAGGGTCTGCTGGACGCCGGTTTCCTGCGGGCCGAGGTCTGGCTGGATACCACCCGGTCAGGGGAGGCGGTGGCGGTGCGCTACGTTGTCCGGCCAGGTGAGCCGGTCCTGGTCGGCGGCTGGCGGTTCGAGGGCAACGAGAGCCTGGCCGGCGCCGAACTGGCGCGGGCTCTTCCGCGGACGGGCAGGCGTTGCTCGCGCCCGGTGCTGGAGCAAGCGACCCGGGCGGCGTGGGACGCCGCGGCGGCGGAAGGCTACCCGCTCTGCCGGGTCAGCCTCGCGCGGGTGGATTTCGAGCGGGACCGGGCGTTCCCGGTTCTTGCCGTTGACGAGGGCGAGCGGGTGACCGTCACCCGGCTGGAGTTCGAAGGCGCGAAGACCGTCAGTTCGGTGGTCCTGGCGCGCAGCGCCGGCTTCAGCGCCGGCCTGGTGTATTCGCCGCGACGGGTCCGGTCGTGGCGGCGCAACCTCGACGCGAGCGGGCTGGTCGAGGTGCTGGACGAGGAGCTGTTTCGCGACGGCGACGAGTACGGTCTGCGGCTGGCGGTTCAAACCCGGCGAGCGGGCCGGGCGTCCGGGGGCGCGAGCTGGTCGGCGGCAAGCGGGCAGTTGTCCGGCCGCGTCGAGCTGGACCTGCGCAACCTGCTGAACACCGGCCGCCGGCTCGCGGCGCGCTGGCAGGCGTATCGCGGCCTGGCCGAGTACGAGCTTTCCTACACCGAGCCGTGGCCTTTCGGGCTGCCGCTCGAACTCACCGGCGGCGCGCGGCTGCGGGTGGTGGATACCAGTAAGTCCCGGGCCGGCCTGGACCTCGCGGCGCGGCTCGTTCCCGGCCCCGATGTCCGGTTGAGCTTCGCGGTCGGCTACGAACAGCTCGCTGCCCTTGACACCACGCTGGGTTCGCGCACGACCTGGGCCGGCACCGGCGTCGAACTCGACCGCCGCGACCGGTCAGGGCTCGCAACTGAGGGGGTGGCGCTGGCGCTGGCCACGAGGGTCGGCGAGCGGCGGCGGGCCGGCCGCTCACACGTCATCGGGCGGGTGGAAACGGACGCCGAAGTCGCCGGCCCGGGCTGGCGAAACCTGACGCTCGACAACCGGGCTCACTACCGGCTGGTCTACTCGACCGACACGCTGGCCGATGACGAGCTGGTTGCGGTCGGCGGCGCCCGGACCCTGCGCGGCTACCGCGAGGAGCAGTTCCGGGCGCTGCAGGCCGGCTGGTGGAGTGTCGAGCTGCGGCACGACTTCGCGCGTGACGCGGCGTGGTATCCCTTCTTTGACCTCGGGGTCCTCCAGGCTCGCACCGGCTGGTTCGTTCGGCCCGGCTACGGGGCCGGGACGAGACTTGGAACGCGGCTCGGGGTGTTCCGGCTGGACTACGGGCTCGGGCAGGGGGACGGGCCGCTGGAGGGAAGGCTGCACTTCGGTTTCGAGGGAGGGTTCTAGGCCGATGACGCTGCTCGAGTCGGTCCTGCTCGGCCTGGTCCAGGGGGCCACCGAGTTCCTGCCGGTTTCCTCCTCCGGACACCTGCTGCTGGTCGAGCATCTGCTGGCCGTGCCGGCCGAGGTCAGGCTGGCGCTGACCGCGGCCCTGCACCTCGGGACCGCGTTCGCCCTGCTCGGTTACTTCGCCCGCCGAATCGGCGGCCTGGCCGCCGGGCTCTGGGCGCGGGGCCCGGCGCGCCGGCGCGCGAGCCTCGGTTTTGCCGGCCTGGTCCTCCTGGGTTCGCTGCCCGCTGCCGGCGTGGGGCTGGGGCTGGGGGACGCGGTTGACGCGGCGTTCTCGCGGCCGGCTGTTGCCGGTGCGATGCTGCTGGTCACCGGCGGCCTGCTGTTCGCCACCCGGTATGCCCGCGATCGAAGCCGGCCGGTTGGCTGGCGAGTCGCCCTGCTGGTCGGCCTGGCCCAGGCCGTGGCGATAATGCCCGGCATCTCGCGTTCGGGCGCCACCATCAGCGTGGCGCTGCTGCTCGGGGTCGGCGCGGTCGAGGCGTTCGAGTTCTCGTTCCTGCTGTCAATTCCCGCTGTCCTGGGCGCGGCCGGGCTCGAGCTGGCCCGGTTCGACTGGTCGGTGGTGCGGCCGCTTTCGGTGGCTGTCGGCGCGGTCGTGGCGCTGGCCGCCGGTCTCGGCGCGCTGGTGCTGCTCCGGCGCGCGGTGGTGGGCCGCTGGCTGCCGTGGTTCGCTCCTTACTGCTGGCTGGTCGGGACGCTCGTCCTGCTGCTGCTGCGCTAGGCGAGCTGCCTGGTCTCGGAGTCGAGCAGCGCGACGTCCCGGCTGCGACCGACGAAATCGGTCACCTGCGACATCGAGCGCTGGACCATCCGCCAGTCGGTGTTGACGAACACCACGGCGAGCACCGCCCGCTGCCATTGGTCTTGGTACTCGACCTCGCAGGCCGCGACGTTGTGCGAGCGGCGCAGCCGCACGAGCAGGCCGTTGAGCGCGCGGCGCTTGTCCTTCAGCGAGACGCTTCCCGGGATGTGGCAGTCGAGCAGCAGCAGCCCGACGTGCACGGCCTATTGGTGCTGGCGGGCGGAGGGGGCGGCGCGGGCAACCTGCTCGACGGTGTAGAACTGGAGGATGTCGCCCTCCTGGACCTCGTCCGATTCCTCGATCCCGACACCGCACTCGTAGCCGGTGTCGACTTCCTTGACGTCGTCCTTGAACCGGCGGAGCGATGTGACCCGGGTGTTCGCGACTTCGCGGTCCTCGTGCAGCACCCGGACCCGGGCGTCGCGGACCAGCTTGCCCTCGGTGACGTAACAGCCGATGACCGTGGCCTTGGGCAGCTTGAACACCTTGCGCACCTCGGCCCGGCCAAGGTCAACCTCGCGCTCCTCGGGCTCGAGCAGGCCGAGCATCGCCGCCCGGATGTCGTCGATCGCGGCGTAGATTATCCGGTAGGTGCGAATCTCGACGCCCTCGTGGTCGGCGAGCGCCTTGGCGTCGGTCAGGGTCCGGACGTGGAAGCCGACGATGATCGCCTCGGAGGCCTGGGCGAGCAGCACGTCGCTGCGGCTGATGTCGCCGACCGAGGCGCTGATGACCCGCACTCGGACTTCCTCCAGCGACAGTCCCTCGAGCGAGTCGCGCAACGCCTCGGACGAGCCCGAGACGTCGGCCTTGAGCACGATCTTCAGCTCGCGAACCTGGCCGGCGGCGATCTGGTCCTGGAGCGATTCGAGCGTGATCTTGGGCCGGCTCGAGGCGAGAATCCGGTCGCGCTTGCTGAGGTAGCGGCGCTGGGCCAGTTCGCGCGCCGTGCGCTCGTCGGCGGTCACCTCGACACGGTCGCCGGCCTGGGGCAGGCCGGAGAACCCGAGAACCTGGGCCGGCATCGAAGGGGTGACTTCCTCGATGCGGTTGAAGCGCTCATCCAGCAGGTCGCGGACGCGGCCGTGGTACTCGGCCGCCACGAACGGGTCGCCGCGCCGCAGCGTGCCCTCCTGGACGAGCACGGTGGCGATGTTGCCGCGGCCCCGGTCCACCCGGGCCTCGACGACCACGCCGTGGGCCGGGCCGTCGTAGCCCGCGGTGAGGTCGAGCTCGAGCGCCTTGACCGAGATGCCGTCGAGCAGTTCCTCGATGCCCTGGCCGGTCATCGCCGAGGTCTCGACGCAGAGGGTGTCGCCGCCGTAGCCCTCGACCGCGACCCCGCTCTGGGCAAGTTGGGCCTTGGCCCGGTCCGGGTTGGCATTGGCCAGGTCGACCTTGGTGATGGCGACGATCATCGGTATGCCGGCGGCGCGGGCGTGGTCGATGGCTTCCTTGGTCTGGGGCATCACTCCGTCGTCGGCCGCCACCACCAGCACGGCGATGTCGGTGACCTGGGCGCCGCGGGCCCGCATCGCGGTGAACGCCTCGTGGCCCGGCGTGTCGAGGAAGACGATCGGCTTCTCGTCGTAGTAGGCGACGTAGGCACCGGTGTGCTGAGTGATGCGGCCGGCCTCCTGCTCGACGACCTTGGTCTTGCGGATATAGTCGAGCAGGGCGGTCTTGCCGTGGTCGACGTGACCGAGCACGACCACGACCGGCGGCCGGGCGTCAACCTGCTCGCGCTCGACCTGTTCCGTTTCTGCCTCGGATTCCTGTTCGACCTTGATGCCGCACTCGTCGGCAATCAGCATTATCGTGTCGAGGTCAAGCCGCTGGTTGACGGTGGCAAGCATGCCCATCGCCAGGCATTTCTTGATGATGTCCGAGGGCGCGGTCTCGAAGGCGTGGGCGAGCTCGGCGACGGTCATGTAGCTGCTGATCTTGACGCGCTCCTCCGAGACCGGGGCGCACGTCGGCCGTGCCTCGCGGGTCGGCCGGCGGTGCCTGATTTCGCGGCCCCGGACCTTGACCAGCGTCTGGCGGATGTTGCGGGAGATCTCGGCGTCGGTCTTCTCCTCGCGCTGGGGGCTGGCCGGGCGCGACGTCCGCCGCCGACGAATCGATTCCTTGAACTGCTTCTTTTCCTTTCGCAGTCGCAGGCGGGCCGCCTCGAACTCCGCGTCGGTGATGTAGGAGGTGTAGCCGCGCGCGGGGAAGTTCAGCTCCTTGAGGACGGCGATCAGTCCCTCGCTCGAGAGGTTCAACTGCTTGGCGGCCTCGAAGACCTTCAGCTTAGCCATACCTTCTCGCGGGTTTGCTGGATGACCTGTTCGACCTGCTCGGGCGGCAGCTCGGTGAGCCGGCAAAGTTCCTCGGCAGGCTGGTTCAACAGGTCGAACGCGTTGCTGATGCCGTGCGACTTCAGCTTCTCCTTGACGGCATCATCGATCGACAGCGTGTCGATCTCGACCCGGGCGGCCTTGCCCATTATCACGCGGTTGCGGTAGTCGGTCTCCTTGAGCACTTCGATCTTGGTGGCCGCGAGCAGGCTTGCGAGCCAGACGTTCTGGCCCTTCTTGCCGATGGCGATCGAGAACTCGGCGTCCGGGACAACCACGATGTGGGTGTCGCCCTCCTTGATGACCTCGCTGACCTTGGCCGGGCCGAGCGCCCGGGCGATGAAGACCTGCGGGTCACGACTCCACTGGACGATGTCGACTTTCTCGCCCGAGATCTCCTTGATGACGTTCTCGATCCTCGACTTCCGGTAGCCGACGCAGGCGCCGACCGGGTCGACCTTGTCGTCGAGCGAGTTGACCGCCACCTTGGAACGGAACCCGGGAGACCGGGCGATGCCCTTGATCTCGACGACGCCTTCCTTGATTTCCGGAACCTCGCGGGAGAGCAGCTTGCGCAGGAACTCGGGGTGGGTGCGGCTCAGGTAGACCCGCGGCCCGATCGGGGTCTTGTCGACGCGGTGAACGTAGGCCTTGATCGGCAGTCCCTGGCGGTAGTGGTCGCTCTTCAGTTGCTCGCGGGTGGTGAGCACGGCCTCGATCAGCCCGAGATTGACGATTATCTCCTCGCGGCCGATCTTCTGGACCGTGCCGGTGACGATTTCGCCCTTCTTCTTGCTGAACTCGTCGAAGAGCTTCGTCCGCTCGGCCTCGCGGAGCTTCAGGAGCAGCTCGTCCGAGGCCTTGCGGATGGCGATCCGGCCGAGCTCGTCGAGCGGCAACTCATCGCGGATCACGTCCCCGACCTGGGCGGTCGGGCTGATCCTGTGCGCGTCCTTGACCGCGATCTGTCGCCCCGGGTTATCGACCCGCTCGACTACGTCCTTGGCGAGGTACACTCGAATCGTGCCCGAGTCGGGCTCGATTTCGACGTCGGCCTCGGTCTCGGCGCCGAACCGCCGCTTGAGGCCTGCGACGATGCTGGCTCGCAGCGTCTCGCACACATAGGTCACGTCGACGTTTCTTATCCGGGCGATCTGGACAATCAGGTTCGAAATGTCTTTGTTCATTGGCCGGTCCTGATGGTGCTTGCCGGCCGAATCGGTCGCGCCAGCCTTCACCTGCTTCTCCTGTTATGGTTCATTCCGGCGATTATAACCTGACGCCCGACCCAGTCAAGGAACCAGAGCGGTCCCCGGGCGAGTTGCTCCGCGCCGGAGTTGGTCTAATTGATTGTAGAAACGGCGCTTAAACGGCGATGGAGTTGCGCCGGTTACCCGGTCAGGCGACTGTCGGTCTTGACAATTGCGGACCGGGTCGTATTCTGACGAGACCGATGGGGGTGTAGCTCAGCTGGGAGAGCACCTGCTTTGCAAGCAGGGGGTCGGCGGTTCGAATCCGCTCACCTCCAGTGGAAGCGCCGGGCACCGCCCCGGCGCTTCGTTTCAGGGTGGATGCGGCCTCCGGCCGCATGGGTCGGGGTAGTGCCGGAGAACCGGCACCGGCGAGGACGCCCTGGCGTACCCGCCCGCCGGCCGGGAACGGGCGCGGTCGAGCGGGCTACTGTCCGGGCGGCGGTCCCAGCAGCAGCCGAGCGTCGAGCACCAGCGCGCCCTTGCCCTCTTCATAGACCAACAGCGGGTTGATATCGATCTCCGAGAAGTCCTCGAAGTCGATAACCAGCTGCGACAACCGCTGGAGGCACTCCTTGATGCTGTCAGTATCGCGTGCCGGCTGGCCGCGGAACTCGCCCAGCAGCCGCACCGCCTTGATGCCGGTGACCATTGACTCGGCCGAGATGTCGTTGAGTGGCGCCAGCCGGAACGTCACGTCCTTGAGAACCTCGACCAGCACGCCGCCGAGGCCGAACATCAGGAGCGGCCCGAACTGGGGGTCGCGTTTCATCCCGATGATGGTCTCGGTGCCTTTCGGAGCCATCTGCTGGACCAGCACGCCGTGGATGTCGGCCCCGGGCTTGCGCTGGTTGACCGTCTCAAGCAGCTGCCGGTAGTCGTTCCTGAGCGATTCGTCATCGGTGATGCTGACCCGGACACCGCCGAACTCGGTCTTGTGCAGGATGTCCGGCGAGACGATCTTGAGCACGACCGGGTAGCCGATCTCGGCCGCCGCCGACAGCGCCTCGTCTTCGGACCGGGCAAGTTGGAAGCGGGGGACCGGCAAGCCATAGCTGTCGAATACCTCGTGCCCCTCGGGCTCGGTGAGAAACGCCGGCTGGCGACCGCGGGCACGGGCGACAATCTCCCGCACGCGCTCCTTGTCGACGTCCTCGAAGCTCAGGGTATCACCCTGCGGGCGCTTGCTCCAGGCGGCGAACTGCGTCATCGTGGCCAGCGCCCGGGCCGCGCTCTCGGGAAACTGGTAGTGGGGGATGCGGTCCTTCAGCAGGGCTTTCCGGATGGCGGCCGAGTCACCCATCGTCTGGATGCAGGCGAGCACCGGCTTGTCGGTCGCGGTGCCGGCCTCGGCGATGATGGCGGCGATGTCCACCGCCTCGGCCATCAGCGTCGGGGTCCAGATCGGCAGCAGGCTGTCGACGTTCGGGTCCCTGATCAACAGCTCAAGCGCAGCCCGGTAGCGGTCCTCACCGGCGTCCCCGATGATGTCCACCGGGTTCGAAACCGAGGCGGTCGGCGGCAGGTGCTTGCGCATCTCGGCCTGGGTCTCGGGAGCCAGTTTTGCCATCTCGAGGCCATTGGCGATGCAGGCGTCGGTCGCCATGATCCCGATCCCGCCGGCGTTGGTCAGGATGGCGACCCTCGGACCGCGGGGGACCGGCTGGTAGGCGAGCGCCGCTGCCTTGGCGAACAGCTCGTTGATCGTCTCGACCCGGATGATTCGGGCCTGGGCGAAGAAGGCGTTGTAGGCCTCGTCCGAACCGGCCAGCGCCCCGGTATGGGAGGAGGCGGCCTTTGCACCCTCCGATGTCCGGCCGGACTTGATTGCCAGGATCGGCTTCGGCCGGTCCGGGTTCGATGTCACCTCCCGGGCGATCTGCATGAACTCACGCGGGTTGACCAGGTCTTCGAGGTAGAAGGCGATGACGTCGGTTTCGTCGTCGTCCTTCAGGTAGGTCAGCAGGTCGTTTTCATTGATGTCGGCCTTGTTGCCGATCGAGGCGAACTTGGACAGCCCGACACCCTCGGACTCGGCGTATTCGAGCGCGTTGACCCCGACCGCGCCCGACTGCGACATGAAGGCGATGTTGCCGTGAGTTGGCATTACCCGTCCGAAGGTGGTGTTCAGGCGCACGTCGCGGGCGGTGTTGATGAGACCGAAGCAGTTCGGGCCGATCATCCGGATGCCGTACTGGCGAGCCTTGTCCTTGAGGCTCTCCTCGAGCCTGGCCCCGGAAGGGCCAAGCTCCTTGAACCCGGCGCTGATGATGATGGCCGCCTTGACTTTCTTCTGGCCGCACTCGGCCAGGGTCGCCGGTACCGCGAGGGCCGGAACGATCAGGATGGCAAGGTCGATGTCGTCGGGGATATCCCGGATCGACGGGTAGGCCTTGACCCCGAGCACCGACCGGGCGCGCATGTTGACCGGGAAGACCGTCCCGGTGTAGCCGTTCATCAGGATGTTCGAGAACAGCGCGTGGCCGACCGAGCCTTCGCGCGTCGAGGCGCCGATGACCGCGATCGAGTCGGGCTTGAACAGGGAGTCGAGGCTAGCGCGGGCCATCTTCGAACCTCATCGTCAGGGTGTAGACGCCGTCGTCCCACTTGGTCTCGATCGGGAACCCGGTCCGGGTCATCAACCGGTAGGCCCGGGTGTTCGAGTCCAGCACGTAGCCGACGAACCCCTTGACGCCCTTGGCCTTGGCAACGCGGACCAGGTGGTTGAAAAGCAGGGTGCCGATACCCTGGTTCTGGTAGTCGTCGTTCACCGAGATGGCGAACTCGGCGAGGCCGGTCGCCTTGTCGACATAGTAACGGGTCGAGCCGATCAACTGCTCCTCGCCGGCGTCCTTGAGCACCGCGACCAGCGCCATCTCGTTCTCGTAGTCGACGTTGACGAACTTGGTCAGCTTCTCGTGGGGCATCGCGTTCAGGTAGCTGAAGAACCGGTAGAAGACCGTTTCCTTCGAGAACGAGTAGAACATCTCACGCATCCCGGCTTCGTCGGTCGGCTTGATCGGCCGGATGAACACCGACAGGCCGGAACGCGACTCTGCGGTGGTTTCGAGTTCCTCGGGATAGCGCGCCTCGAGCAGCGACTCCTCGGGCTGGTCGGCGTAGACGTAGTGGCGTCGCTTGGCGAGATCGAGCAGCTCGCGGCGGAACTTCGGGTGGGCGATCGAGATCAGCGCCAGCGTTCGCTCGCGCACCGACTTGCCGTGCAGGTAGGCGGCGCCCCACTCGGTGACGACCCAGTGGACGTCGCCCCGCGAGGTGGTGACCCCCGCGCCTTCGCTGAGCACCGGGACGATGCGCGAGTACTGCTCGTCTTCCCGGGTGGACTTGAGGACGATTATCGGCTTGCCGCCGCGCGAGCGGGCCGCGCCGCGGACGAAATCAAGCTGGCCGCCGATGCCGGAGTAGAAGCGGAAGCCGATCGAATCGGCGCAGACCTGGCCGGTCATGTCGACCTCGAGCGCCGAGTTGATCGAGACCATCCGGTCGTTGCGGGCGATCACGAACGGGTCGTTGGTGTAGTCGACCGGGTGAAAGTCGAACATCGGGTTGTTGTCGATGTACTCGTAAAGCCGCCGGCTGCCCATCGCGAACGAGGCAACGACTTTGCCCGGGTGCAGGGTCTTGCAGCGGTTGTTCACGACGCCCAGTTCGACCAGCTCGATGAGGCCGTCGGAGAAAACCTCGGTGTGAACACCGAGGTCCTGCTTGTCCTTCAGGTAGGTCAGGATGGCGTTGGGGATGCCGCCGTAGCCGACCTGGATGGTCGAGCCGTTCTCGACGAGGTCGGCGACGTTGCGGGCGATGCGGCGGGCGACCTCGCTCTCGCCCGGGGTCTGGAACTCGAGCACCGGCGCGTCGTTCTCAACCAGCGAGTTGAAACGACTGACGTGAATGAAGCTGTCGCCGTGCGTGCGGGGCATCCGCGGGTTGACCTCGGCGATGACGTGGGTCGCGGACTCGGCCGCGGGCTTGGTGATGTCGACCGAGACCCCCAGGCTGCAGAAACCGTGCGCGTCGGGCGGGGAGACCTGCACCAGCGCCACGTCGATCGGCATCCGGCCGGAGCGGATGAGAGCCGGGATTTCGGAAAGGAAGATCGGCGTGTAGTCGGCGCGGCCTTCGTTGACCGCCTCGCGGACGTTCGGGCTGATGAAGAACGAGTTGGCCCGAAAGCGGCCGGCGAGCGCCTCCTGGGTGTAGGGTGCGACTCCAAGGGTCAGCAGGCTGGCAACCTCGACGTCCTCGATCGGGGTTTCGGCCAGGGCCGCGACCAGCTTCTGGGGAGCGCCGCAGGCTGTCCCGACGAACAGCCGGTCGCCGGGCTTGATGACCCGGAGGGCCTCATCCGCGGTCTTGATGCGCTGACGGTTGGCCGCGCGCCAGTCGTACTCAGTCATCGTTTTCTCCTTGTGGTACCGCGTGGATAGCCTTCTCAACCGCGAAGCGGTCACCCTCGCGGGCAACCCGGGCGGCGGCGACTGCCGGGTCGTGTTCAAACCAGCAGGTCCAGCCTTCGTCGGCGGCCCTGCCCAGCATCGCCTCTTTGCAATCCATTGTCTCGAGCGGGTAGAGGTCGTAGCCCATTATGTAGGGGACGTTCAGGTGGGTGGTCGTCGGTACGAGGTCGGCCCAGTAGACGTCGAACTGTTTGCTGGACTCGACCAGCACGATTTGGTGACCCCGGGTGTGGCCGCCGGTGCGGACCAGCCTGATACCGGGCAGGGGTTCGACGTCGCCATCAATGAGTTCGACCAGCCCGGCAGCCTGAAGCGGCCGGAAGTCGTCCTCGCGGTACGAACCCCGGGTTCTCCTGTTGGGATGAGTCGCGTCGTGCCATTCCTGTTCCTGGACCAGGTGGCGGGCATTGGGAAATGTCGGCACCGGCCGGCCGGCCGGGTCCAATCGCGTCGCGCCGCCGGCGTGGTCGAAGTGCAGGTGGGTGAGAACCACGTGGGTAACCGCCTCGGGTTCAACCCCGTGGTCGGCGAGCGACTGCCGGAGGCCGACCCGGTGGTCGACGTTGAACATCTCGTTGAACTTCGGGCCATACTTGTCGCCGACCCCGGTATCGACCACGACCACCGCGTCGCCCGTGCGGATGAGCAGCGGGCGCAACGCCAGCAGGATACGGTTGTTGGCGTCGGGCGGGTTCTTCTGCCGCCATAAGACGCGGGGAACGACACCGAACATCGCGCCGCCGTCGAGCCCGAAGAAGCCGTCGCTCAGCGGTTCCACCTGCGGATGTTCGTAACCCAAGCCGACGCCCTGTTCTCCCGTGTCTCAGTCCAGCCAGGTCGCGCCGGGCAACTCAAGCTCCTGCCGCGTGACGTTGCCGATCACGGTGATGTAGCAGTTGTCCGGGTCCAGTTGCCGGGCGGCAGCCTGCTTCAGTTCATCGAGTTCCAGGTTGCTGACCATCGCCGGGAAGCGGTCGAGCCAGTCGCTCCCGAGCCCGTGCAGTTCGGCCTCGGTCACGAGCCTGAGCTTGCCGCCGCTGCTTGAATAGCCGAGGGGAAAACTCCCGGTGTAGTACTGCTTTGCGCCGGCCAGCTCCCGGGCGGTCGGGCCCTCGCCGTGCATTCTCCGGATTTCCTCGCGCATTTTGCCGATGGCGGTGGCCGGGTCGGCGGTCTGGACCGTGGCGCGGAAGGCACCGGGGAGGGACCGGCGGTCAAACCAGCAGCGGACATCGTAGGCGAGTCCGCCCTGCTCGCGCACCGCGTCGCCGAACCGCGAACCGAGCGCCGAGCCTCCCAGAATGTAGGCCATCAGGCGGGTGGCGAGCATCTCGGGATGGGTCATCGAGATGCCGGGATGCCCGAGCGTGACGTAACTCTGGGTCAGGTCCGGTCGTTCGACCAGCCGGACCCGGAGCCCGGTCGGCACCGTCGGTCCAGGTGGAGCCAGGGCCGGGATTTCGGCGGGCTGCCAGTCCGCTGTCAGCTCGGCCACGAGCCGGACCGCTTCGGCGGGCGCGACGTCGCCGACCACGACCACGAAACAGTTGTTCGGCACGTAGTTGAGCCGGTGGAACCCCCGGGCGTCGTCGAGCGACAGCGCCTGAATGTCGGCGGTGTCGCCGCCGGCCGGCCGACCGTACGGGTGGCCGGCAAACAGCAGCCGGTCGAACTCCATCATCGACACCGCCCGCGGGCTGTCGTGGGTTCGCCGGGCCGAGCTGAGGGCCGAGGCCCTGACACGCTCGAACACCAGCGGGTCGAAACCGGGGGAGAGCACGCCGCCGAACAGCAGCTCGAGCCCCCGGCCGAGATGCTCGGTCAGCACCTTCAGGTCAACGACCGAGTAGTCGTAGTCTGTTCCCGAGGAATGCCGGGCACCAAGGAACTCGAGTTCGGCGGCAACCGAGTCGTCGTCCATCGTCGCTGAACCGCGCCAGAGCATGTCGGCGACGAGGCCGGCCAAGCCGGACTTGTTCTCCGGGTCGCGGGCCGCGCCCGAGCGGCAGGCCAGCCGGACATCCACCGCCGGCACGCTGTGGTCCTCGTAGGTCAGCACGACCAGTCCGTTGGGCAGCGAGTCCCGGTGCAGCGGCACCGCGCCGGCCGCCAGCGCGAGGATGACGATGAGCGCTGCCACGCGGTTCACGACTCGTCCTTCGCCGGCAGCAGGGCCACGACAGTGCGCCGCTCCCGTGTGAGGTAGTTGCGGGCGAACTGCCGCACCTGCTCGGGGGTGACCCGGGTGACCCGGTCAGGGTACCGCGTCCAGGCGCGCCAGTCACCGTGGAGCAGGTGGTTGGCGGCCAGCACCCGGGCCATCGTCGAGACACGGTCCTGGGCGAAAACGTAGTCGGCCCTGACCTGGTTGCAGACCCGGGTGAGCTCGATCGCGGGGATCGGTTCCTCGGCCAGCCGGACAACTTCCTCCTGGATGGCGACCTCGATCGCCGGGATGTCGGATTCGGAGCGCGGCCGGACCGAGATGTAGAGCAGGTCCGGGTCAAGCGTCACGCCCGCGCTTGCCCAGACCTCGGTGGCCAGCCCGTCGCCGATCACCAGCCGGCGGTAGAGCCGGGAGGTCCGGCCCCCGCCGAGAATCGCACCGAGCATCTCGCCGGCATAGTAGTCGGCGGTGTCACGAAACCCGGGTATCCGGTAGCCGACCAGCAGTGACGGGTTGCGGGTTCGCAGCCGCAGTTCGGCGCGGCGTTCGCCGTCCGGCTCGGGCTCGAGGTCATAGAAGTCGGTGCGCTCGACCGGCTTCCCCTTGAGCCGGCCGAAGTGCCGGTCGATGAGCTTGCGGGCGGCCTCCGGCCGGATATCGCCGGCCACGACCAGCACGGCGTTGGCCGGGTCGTAGTAACGCTCGTACCAGTCTCGTACCTTGTCGGCCGTATAGCGGGCGACATCGTCGCCCCAGCCGATGACCGGCTGGCGGTGCGGGTGGGCGGTGTAGGCGAGCGCCTCGAACGCCTGCCAGTGCCGGGTGGACGGGTTGTTCCGGCCCAGCCGCCATTCCTCGGTCACCACCTGGTGTTCGGTGGCGAACTCCTCGGGGTCGAAGACGCAGCGCGCCATCCGGGCCGCTTCGAGTTCGAGTGCCAGTTCCCAGCGGTCGCGCGCCAGGTCCTCGTAGTAGCCCGTGTAGTAGGTCGAGGTGAAGCCGTTGTTGTAGCCGCCGGCCTCGTCGACAGTCCGGTGAAAGGTGCCGGGAGTGTAACGGTCGGTGTGCTTGAAGGTCATGTGCTCGGTCATGTGCGAGATTCCGGTCAGGCCGCGCGGTTCGTCGTAGGCCCCGACCCGGTACCAGGCGTGGGTGGAGACCACCGGGGCCGAGGAGTCGACGTAGATGATGACGTGCAGGCCGTTGGCCAGTTCGTACTCGGTGACGGCATCCTCGATGCCGGCACCGGACGCGGCCAGGCAGAGCGCCAGCAGCAGGAGCAAGGTGCGCATCGGCTACCTCCCGAGGACAACGCGGGTGGTGACCGGGTCATCGCCCGCGACCCGGCAGAAGTAGACGCCCGGTGCGGCTGTCCGTGCGTCCCAGGTCAGTATCGCACCGTCTGCGGCCAGGGTGCAAACCAACCGGCCGGCGGCGTCAGTCACCAGCACGCGGGCGCCCGGGACGGGCGCGCGGTTGAACCGCAGCCGGACCGCGCCGGTGGCCGGGTTGGCCAGCGGGCGCACCGTCAGCCGGCCGCGCGATGCCCGCGGGCCGGCGGCGATGCCGGTGTAGTTCACGCCCTCGACCGCGTCGAGGTAGAAGGTGGTGGACGCCTCGATGCGGACGAATCGGACGCTGTCAAGACCGGCCGCGCCGATGTCGAAGCTGGATTCGTCCGAGGCGGCGGTGCCGATGGTGGTCCACGGACCGGTCCAGGAGTTCGAGCCCTTGACAGTCGCCGAGCCGGAGCCGCCGTTGCGGTGCACGACCAATTCGTCGCCCGGCAGGTCGTGAACCGGCTTGTCCATATCGATGCAGATGTACTTGCCGCCGTCGAGCTGGTAGTGGACGTCGTCGGACGGGCCCAGCGCCCGGACCGCGTAGGTCCGGTTGGAGGACGGCGAGTTGATGTAGGCGCAGTACATCACGCGGAAGCCATGGAGCGGCGCAGCGGCGTCGGGCGTGAGTGTCACGTGGAGCGTGACCGAGGAGTCGCCCGAGTTCGGGACCGTGACGCCGGTGACGGTCGTGTCGCGGTAGCCCGGTGCGCGGTAGCTGACGGTGTAGGTGCCGGGCAGGTAGAACCGGTGATAGTCGCCGTGGGCGGTGTCGGTGTAAGAGTGCCAGTTGGCCGGGTTGACGATCACCTGGGCGTGAACCGGCAGGCCGTTCTCGACGTCGGTGACCGTGCCGTGGATGCCCTTGCCGGCGTGGTGGCAGAACTCGAGGATGGCCGGCCGGTTCTCGTTGAAGGTCGGGATGATCTCCGACGCGGGCGGGGTCTTCGAGTAGTGGACCTCGATCGACCAGCCCATCGAGCCGTCGTAGCCGTAGTTGAAGTCCTTGGTCGAGCCGTTGATGCTGTACATCGAATCCGCGCCCTGGCCGTAGGTGTAGTGGGTGTAGAGGTCGTAGCGGGCCGAGAGCCAGTTGATGAGCGCCAGCTCGGGAATCGTGTTGACCGACGAGCGGCAGTAGCTCCAGGGATGGGAGATGAACTCGGTCCCGGCGTGGTAGGAAACGTAGGTCGTGAACGGGTGGCGCATGATGTGGCCGACCATTCCCTCGGACTCGGGCTCGCTCATCGGCGCCGACCCCCTGCCCGAGCCGGACTGCCACATCCAGCCCCAGTTGCGGTTCAGGTCAACCGAGTGGCCGTTGTAGCGGGACGAACTCTCGTAACCGTCCGGGTTGACCAGCGGCACGAGCCAGATCTCGCGGGAGTCGACCAGCCGGGTGACGAGCGTGTCGGTGCCGTAGCCGGACGCGAGGTACTTGACCATCTCGAAGAGCACGCCCCAGGTGATCTTCTCGTCGCCGTGGATGTTGGCCTCGAAGTGGACCGCCGGTTCTTCCTCGTCCGCCTGCGGGTTGTCGGAGAACTTCATCGCCAGCACCAGCCGGTTGTTGACCGAGACACCCAGCGTCTCGAGCTTGATGAACGACGCGTTGTTCTGGGCGATGGTGATCATCGTGTCGCGGAAGGTGGTGTAGGGCATGTACCATGCGTCGGTGTCGAAGGTGAGCGAGTTGTGACGGTAGACCCCGTCAATACCCGGGACCTTGACCTTGACCCCGAACCCGAGCGCGCGCAACGCCGCCTGCTGGCTCGCGTCGGCCTCGACCGTCAGCGCGCCGCCCCGGGCGTCGTTCACCACCACGCCCAGTCTCTCGATGGCCGGGACGTCGTCCCGGCCGGCGCCGCTGACCAGCACGAGGTCAACCGCGCCCAGCGTCGCCGGCAGCATCATCGCCAGCAGCGCGGTCACCAGGTTTCTCACGAAAGCTCCCTTCGATTGCCGTACGATTCGGTGTCACTGTTCCTGACCACGGATTGCGCCCGTTGGTCCATTTGTATGCCAAGAATGATAGGACCGGCGTCCCGGACAGTCAACCGGGGGCTAGCGTTCTCCGCCGCGGCCGCACACCGGGCACTCGACCTCGGGGCTGACCGGCCGGCCGCTCGGCCAGACCCCGCAGTCCAGCGGCATCCCGCGGACCGACAGCTCGTAGGGGCAGCGTCGGTACAGCGCGTGGAAAGCCTCGAACGAGCCGCAACCGCACGACACCCGGCCGCAGCTCGAGCAGGTGAAGTGCGGGGCGATGACCGTGCCCTTGACCCGGCGGTAACCGTCGAACCGTACCCGGCCGCCGCACTCGATGCAGGTGGTGCGGTCGTACCGACGGAAGTTGACCCGGCCGACGAACGCCCCGCCGTTGGCCGGGCTCTCGGACTGGAAGCGGTTGCGCTCCGAGCCGATTGACGGGAACCTGATATCGAGCAGGTCGGCGGCGTCATAGACCCCGGGCACGGCGTCGAGGAACCGGTGGCCGACAACCGACCGTTCGACCAGCGGGGTGATGGCCGGGCCAATGGCCAGGGCCGGGATGATGATCAGGTTCACCAGCAGTCCGAGCCCGAGGCCGACCGCGCCGCCGATTGTCCGGTCGAGCGGGCCGCGGCCCGGGTGCGGGTCCGGGAACAGTCGCCGCGCGACGATGTTGACCAGCAGTACCGCGCCCGTCCCGAGCGCCAGCAGGCCGACCAGGCCGGCCATCGTTCCACCGACGAGGGTGAACGCCAGGTGCCAGCCGAGCAGTCCGGCCCCGATGCCGAACACGACCCGCGCGGCGTCGCCCAGGGCCTGGATGGCCCCGCGCCCCGCCTCGGCGTAGACCGCCAGGCCGATGACAACGAGAGCAACGACATCGATGATATTGAAGCTCATCGCCGCTCCCGGCAATCAGTGCAGGACCGTGAAGCGGCCGCTGATCGTTGAGCCGTCAAGCCGGCAGACGCAGGTGTAGATTCCGGCCGGCAGGTCCCGCGTATCGAGCCCGACCGATTGCATCCCGGGCAGGAGAGCGCGCGCGACCGTGGCGCCGACCCGGCGGCCGGCGGCATCGCGCAGCTCGAACTCTGCCCGACCCGCGCGCGGCAGCTCGAGCCGGGCGACCAGCCGTTCGCGGCAGGGGCTGGGCCCCAGGGCAAGCCGGGGCAGCGAACGCGGCCGGACCGGGGTCACCTCGGCCCGGCCCGACGGGCTCCAGTCGATGAAGGTGACGAAGTCCGGGCCCGGGCCGGAGACCGCGCACAGCGCGGCGCTCGGGCAGTAGTCGAACTCGCTCGGCACGGCCGGCAGTTCGACGTGGTCGGAACCGAGGTGGACGTGGCCGAGCACGTTGCCGGTGGAGGCGGTCAGCACGACCGGGGCGCCGTCCGGGTCAAAGGCGACGTCGGCCAGCGCGCCGTAGCTCGAGTAGGAAAGCGTGTTTATCAACTGGCCGGTGCGCGGGTTGGCGATGGTCACGGTCTTGCCGCCGTAGTTGCCGATTCCCATCTGGTCGAGCGCCCGGTTGTAGGCCAGCCGCATCGGGTACTGGCCGGCCGGGAAAGTCCCGACCACCGAGGAACTCGAACCGTCCACGTGCAGCACCGAGTACGTTCCGGCCAGGTAGTTTGTCACGGTGGCGTACTCGCCGGTCGAGTCGAACTCGATGCAGAGCGGGAAGTCGCCGACCGCCAGCTCGGCGACCACGGTGTTGCTTTCGGTTTCGATGACCTTGACCTGGTCGTCGAACGACGCCGCGACCAGGCAATGGCGGCCGTCCGGGCTCATCCCGAGCCCGGACCAGACCCCGTAGCTGCCCCAGACGATGCCGATCGTGCCGCAGGGCACGGTCGCGACCACCTGGCTCGACGGGCCGGCCAGCCGGACCACCGAAACGTTGTTGGTGCTGATGTTGCCGACATAGGCGAACGAATCGTCCGGGGTGATGACCACGGTCGCCGGCCCGGTGCCGACCGAAACCTCGGTCATCGAGAAGTCGGACAGGTCCAGCACGCCGACCTTGTTGCCGTTCAGGCCGCAGACCACCGCCCAGCGCGAGTCCGAGGTGAAGGCGATGTCCTGGGGCCGGTCGCCGAGCGGGATGATGGTTTCGACCTGCATCGTGGCGGTGTTGAAGACCGTGAAGTTGTCGGACAGCACGTTGGTGGCGATGGCAATCGAGCCGTCGGGCGACAGCTTCACCCGGTGGGGCGCGTCGCCCTCGGGCGCCTCGCCCGAAACGGTCGTGCCGCGATAAGTCGGGGTGGTGGTCGAGTAGTCGTAGAAGTAGACGCCCTCGTGCCGGTGCGG
Organism: Caldifarciminota bacterium; assembly: GCA_016935775.1. Taxonomy (GTDB): domain Bacteria; phylum Hydrothermota; class Tepidihabitantia; order Tepidihabitantales; family Tepidihabitantaceae; genus DSBX01. The sequence continues at coordinate 567 of JAFGQF010000277.1, read as the reverse complement.
GTCGAACGACGCGGCCCGGTATTCGACCGGCGAGATCGCGCCGAAGTACTGCGAGTTGCCCTGGTGCTGGCCGCGCAGCGTCTCGGTGGCAAAGTCAATCACCGAGAACCGGTACTGGCCCGAGATGGCGAGCGAGTGGTCCGGCGAGACGCCGACCCAGAAGGCCGAGTAGGTCTGGGTGAAGGTGACGAAGTCGTCGTCAACGAAGTCCACCAGCGTGCTGGTGTTGTTGCCGGTGCCGAAGAACATCTTGCCGGCGTCCGCGTTGGCGGCCGCGTCAATCGAGGAGAGCGAGTAGCCGGTCACGGTCAACTGGTCGGTCACCGCGCGGGTGGCGACGTCAACCTGCCAGGCGACGCAGGGTGTGGCGTAGGCCACGGTCACGAGCTTCGTCGAGTCGCCCGAGTAGCGCAGGAACCAGCACTTGCCCAGGCCGGTGATGGTGTCCACCCTGGCCCCGGTGGTCACGTCAATCCAGAAGATAGCGTTGTTGGTGTCGGGCACGATGAGGTGGTTGCCGTCGGGCGAGACCTCGAACTTCAGGAAGTCGCCATAGAACCGGCCGTT
>JAFGQF010000276.1 GCA_016935775.1 Caldifarciminota bacterium | reverse complement strand
ATGACGACGATTCGGCGCACCGGCCGTCGGGTGGGCGGCCCGGTGCTGCACCTGCGTTACCGTAAGACTCCCGACAACCTGGCCGAGACCCCGGGCTTTCCCGAACGCCGGGTCGCCTTCCTGCTCGGCCGCGGCATCGCGCCCGCGGTCCGGCGCAACCGGCTGAAGCGCCGGCTGCGCGAGCTCTACCGGACCCACAAGGACTGGTTTCCCGCCGGCCACGACTACCTGCTCAACGCCGCGCCCGCGGCCGCCGACCTGACCTGGGCCGAACTGCTCGGCCACGCCGAGCGGCTCTGCCGGAGACTCAAGGACGATGTGGCGGCTGCCTAGCGCGCTGGTCCACCTCTACCGCTGGACCCTGGGTCCGCTGCTCGGCGGCTCGTGCCGCTTCCAGCCGAGCTGCTCGCAGTACGCCCTTGACGCGCTGGCCCGGCACGGTGCCCTGCGCGGCTCCTGGCTGGCCCTGCGCCGTATCCTCCGCTGCCATCCCTGGGGCGGACACGGCTACGACCCGGTACCGGAAGAAAGGAACCGATGAACAAAGACACCCTGCGGATGGTGATCGGCTTCGGCATCGTCCTCGTCATCCTCATAGTCTGGCAGATGGCGTTCCGGCCCAAGCCGCAGCCGGCCGCACCAACGGCAGCCCCGGTCGTGGCCGACACCGTGGTCCCGGCTCCAGTCGAAACGGCCGCGGCCGAACCCGAGCCCGCGCCCGACACCGCCGCGCCCCTGCCCGCCGCGCTCCGGGCGGACAGCGCCGTACCGGCCCGCACCGAGGTCCTCGAGAACGACTTCATCCGGGCCGAGTTCTCGAGCATCGGCGGCGGGCTCACCAGTTGCCGGCTGAAGAAGTATGACGCCGAGCTGGTGCCCGAGGGCGAGATGCTGTTCCCGGCCGGGCTCTGGACCGGGAACGGCGCGCTCGACCTGTCGGCCGTCCCGATGCAGGTGTCTGCCGGCCGCGATTCGGTCAGCTTCTCGGCCGGCGACGAGTCGCTCGGCATCACCCGGACGTTCCGGCTCGACGGCGACTACACGCTCATCCTCGAAACGCGGGTGACCGGCGCGCGCGGCTGGCTCGTGCAGGGCGGTGCCGGGATGGCGATAACCGAGCAGAACGCCAAGGACGACCTGTCGCACTTCCACTTCTACGCCCGCGGCGACGGCAAGCTCAAGCGCAGCTCGGCCCGGGACCTGGGCAAGAAGCCGGTCGCGTCCGGCACCGGGACCGACTGGGTCGGCCTCAAGTCCAAGTACTTCTTCATCGCGGCCTTTGACAGCGGCGCCGTCTACGATTCGAGCTGGGCCTTCGCGCGCGAAGACGGCCGCATCGGTTTCGGCGCGCTCACCCGGGCCGAAAGCAACCCGTCCGCCATCCGCCTCTACCTCGGCCCGCTCGACTACGACCGGCTTCACTCGTTCGGCCGCGGTTTCGAGAACGCGGTCAGCCTCGGCTGGGCCAAGCCGATCGCGCTCGGCATCCTCTGGCTGCTGAAGTTCCTCTACCGGGTGTTCGGCAACTGGGGCGTCGCCATCATCATCTTCTCGATAATAATGAAGGCGATATTCTTCCCGCTCACCCGCACCCAGACCAAGCAGATGCGCCAGATGCAACTGCTCCAGCCCAAGCTCACCGAGCTCAAGGCCAAGTACAAGGACAATCCCCAGGCCCTGAACCAGGAGACGATGCAGCTCTACAAGCTCTACAAGATCAACCCGCTGTCGGGTTGCCTGCCGATGCTTGTCCAGTTGCCGGTCTTCTGGGCGCTGTACTCGGTACTGCGGACCTTCATCGACCTGCGCGGCGCCTCGTTCGTGCTCTGGCTGAAAGACCTGTCCCAGCCCGACGCCCTGTTCGGTCACCTGCCATTCTTCGGCAACCCGCCCATCGGGCTGTTGCCAATCCTGATGGGGGTATCGTTCATCGCCCAGAACATGCTGACCTCGACCGACAAGAAGAACTGGGCAATGACCATCATCTTCCCCATCTTCATCACTGCAATCTTCCTAAACTTCCCCAGCGGATTGCAGCTCTACTGGTTCATGTATAACGTGCTCTCGATTCTGGAGAGCGTCATCGGTCTCAAAGGAGGTAGGAAATGGTTCAAGAACAAGACAAGGAAGGAACCCGGTCTGAAGACAGCCGGAACGAACTGACCCCGCCCGAACCGGCTGCCGGCCCGGCAACGCCCGAGCCCGCGGCAACGCCCGAGCCCGAATCGCCGGTCGGCGAGCCTGAACCGTCCGGCCCGGAAACCGACGCGGCGGCCCCGGCACCCGAACCCGAACCTCCGCCCCCGCCCCCCGAAGAACCGGAACTTGTCCGTATCGTCCTGCACGACATCGTCCGACACATCGGCATCCGCGCCCGCATCGAGGTCGAGCGCCAGCCCGACGACAGCTACTACGCCAACATCAAGGCCCGCCACTCCAACGGCCTCCTGATCGGCCACCGCGGCAGCACTCTCAGGGCCATCCAGTACCTCGTCCGGCTGATCGTCAAGCAGACCTACCCCGACGTCCCGATGGTGATGGTGGACGTCAGCGGCTACCGGGTGCGGCGCGAGAACTTCCTGCGCAAGAAGGCGACCGCGGTCGCCCGCATCGTGATGGAGACCGGCCGGGAGATGGCCCTCGACCTGCTGACCGAGAAAGAGATGGAAACCGTCCAGGACGAGCTCGGCTCGATGCCCGAGGTCCGGGTCTACGCGCTCGGCACCGGCACGCGCCGCAACGTCATCATCGCGCCCGCCGGCTGATGACCCGAACCCGGCCCGACACCGTCTGCGCGCCCGCGACCGCGCCCGGCCGCGCCGCGCTGGCGGTCGTCCGGGTTTCGGGCCCGGCGGCGCCGGCCGTGCTCGCGCGGGTGTTCCCGGCCGCGCGCGGCCGGCGGCTCGAGCCGCGCCGAGCGGTCACCGGCTGGCTGGAGGACGAACACGGCCGACTGCTCGACCAGGCCGTGGTCACCTGCTGGCCCGGGCCGAACTCGTACACCGGCGAGAACCTCGTCGAGATTTCCTGCCACGGCAGCCCGCTGGTCGTGGACCGGTTGCTCGCCGCGCTCGAAGGCGCCGGCTGCCGCCGCGCGGAGCCGGGCGAGTTCACCCGCCGGGCGGTGCTGGCCGGTAAGCTCACCGTGGCCCACGCCGAGGCGGTGGCCGACATCATCGAGGCCTGCTCCGAGCCGGCGCTCGAGTCCGCGCTCAACCGCTACCGCGACGGCGCGGCTGTCGCGGTCCGCGAACTGACGGCGGAGCTGCGCGAGTTGGTCGCGGCGTTCGAATTCCACGTCGGGGTGGACGACTCGGACAGGCCGCTTGCGCCCGGTCTCGGCCGCCGGCGAGCCGCCCTCGTCCGCCGGCTCGACGTGCTCATCCGCGCCGGCGAGCGCAACCGGCTGCTCCACGAAGGCTGCCGGCTCGCGATCGTCGGCCGGCCCAACGTCGGCAAGTCGAGCCTGTTCAACCGGCTGGCCGGCGCCGACCGCGCGAT
>JAFGQF010000064.1 GCA_016935775.1 Caldifarciminota bacterium | reverse complement strand
CCGGCGCTGGCGGCTGGCGGCGCTCCTCGCCGGGCTGTCAGTCGTGACCCGGCTCGAGGGCGCGCTCGCCTGCCTGCTGGTGCTGGCGGCCTGGCTGGTGCTCGACCGGCGCAAGCCGCTGGCGGTGCTGGCCGGGGTGCTCATCCCGGGCCTGGCCTGGGTCGTCTTCGGCTGGGCGTACTACGGCACGCCGGTGTTCCAGTCGCTGGTAGCCAAGACCGCGCCGCTGTACCCGCTGCCCGCGGGCCACGCGCTGGGGCGGACGCTGGTCGAGCTCGAACGCCGGCTCGGCGGGATACTGGGCAATAGCGAGACGCCGGAGAAGTGGGCGTTGTCCTGGCGCACCGGGGTCGCCGTCCTGCTGGTCGCGGCCGGGATTATCGGCTGCCGGTTCGGAAGCACCACGGAAGACGGCCGTCGGCTAACGTTTGCCTGCCTCTTGCCCGCGGCGGGCCTGGTGCTGATGGTCGCATTCTACGCCGTGTCCAACCCGCTGATGTTTCCCTGGTACTACCCGGCGCTGGTGCTGCTGCTCTACGCGCTGGCCGCGGCCGGCAGCGCCGGTCTCGTCGGTTCGCGGCAGCCGGCAGCGCGGGCGGCGGGCGTGACGGCCGTCGCCCTGCTGCTGGTCCTGTCCGCGCACGGCCCGGCCGCGCGGCTGTTCTCCGGCCGACCGGTGACCGACGTCGCCGTGGCGAGTGACCCCGTGCGCGCCCGGGTGCTGGCCTACCGGGCCGCGGCCGACTGGCTGAACGAGAACCTGCCGCCGGGGACCGAGGTGACGGCATCCGAGGTCGGTTCGCTAGGCTACTACTACGACGGGCCGGTGTTCGACTGCTGCGGGTTGGTCAGCCCGGCGGCGGTGCGGTTCCAGCCGGGCGAGGCGGACGAGCGTTCGCACCCGACCCAGGGCGTCATACCGCGCCGGATGGTGTTCGAACTCAGGCCCGACGTCATCGTGACGATGCCGGTGTTCGCCCGGCGCAGCCTGTACGGCCAGGACTGGTTCTGGGAATCATATGTCGGGGTCGAGCAGTTCCCCTTGCCGGCCCGGCTGTGGGGCTCGGCGACCGTGGACGTGCTGGTCCGGTCCGACCTGCTGGCCGAGTAGTCGCGCCGGCGCTTGACCGCTCGGGCACCCGACCTAGAATCACCGGGCACGATATGCTGACCTGTAACCGCGGTTCCTTCCGGAGTTGACCTGATGAAGGTCCTGATTCTCGGCACCGGCAGCGCCCAGTATGACGCGATTCGCTGGTGCCGGGACGCCGAGCACGAGGTCCACGGCTGCGGCCTGGCGCGGGTCGGGCCGGGCGCCGCGGAGGTGGACCGGTTCTTCGAGGCGGACCTGCGTGACGCCCGCCGGGTGGCGGACTACTGCCGGGAGCAGGGTGTCGAGCTGGTCTACTCGGTCGGGTCGGATATCGCGATGCCGACCGTCGGCGCGGTGTCTGCCCAACTTGGCCTGCGCCATTTCGTGCCGGAAGCGGTCGCGGCGACCTGCCAGGACAAGGGCCGGCTGCGGGCCGCGCTCGGGGCGGACTTCGAGTGGAACGTTGCCCATACGGTCGCTTCGAGCCCGGTCGAGTTGGCCCGCTGGGACCGTTTCCCGTGCATCATCAAGCCGGTGGACAGCCAGGGCCAGCGCGGGGTATATGCCTGTCACGGGCACAAGGAGCTCGCCGCCCGGTTTGCCGAGGCGGCGGCGTTCTCGCGCGCGGGCCGGGTCATCGTCGAGGAGTTTGTCGAGGGGCAGGAGATATCGGTCAACGTCCACCTCGCCGGGGGCTTGGCCCGGTTCCTGCAGACGTCGGACCGGTTCGTCTACGAGGACCAGCCGGGCGGCATCGTCCGCGAGCACCGGGTGCCGTCTCTGGTCGCGGCCGCAGACGCGGTCGGTCCGATGGTGAACGAGACCGTTCGGCGGCTGGGCATCAGCGCCGGGCCGGTGTACTTCCAGGCCAAGGTCGGCAAGCAGGGGTTGCGGTTGCTCGAGGTGACGCCGCGCCTGGACGGCTGCCACCTGTGGCGGCTGATACGATACAGCACCGGAATGGACCTGCTCGACGCGGCTTTCCGGCACCTGGTTGACGGCGCGGTTCCGGACCTGCCCGCTCCGACGGCGGTCCGGCCGGGCGCACTTAGGTTCCTGAGTGAGAAGCCCGGGGTCAGGGTGAACCGGGCCGCGTTCGACACCGGCCGGCCGGACTTCCTGCAGTGGTACTACGGCCAGGGCGAGGAGGTGCGGCCGGTGAACGGGCACTTCGAAAAGGTCGGCTACCTGGTGGAGATGGAGTAGCTGGTGGCGCGCTATTCGAACTACGCCGACCTGGCGCCCGGACAGCGGGTCGGCTACCTGTTCGTCGAGTCGTACCGGCGGCTGGTGCAGTTGGTGTTTGGGGCCGAGCTGTTCAACTTCCCGCTGCTGTCGTGGCTGCGGGTCGTGGCCTACCGCTCGGCGTTCCGCATCGGCCCGGGCGCGCTCATCGAGCACGGGGTGAGGCTGTACCGGGTTCACCAGATGGCCACCGGCCGGATAACTATCGGGCGCAACGTCGCTCTATCGCGCCGCACCGAGATCGACTACTCGGGTGAGGTGATCATCGATGACTACGCGATGTTCTCCGAGGAGGTCCGAGTCTACTCGCACCACCACCCGACCGACGGCGACCCGGACGTGATGCTCTATTACCGGGTGAAGAGCGGCTTTACACCGGCGCGCGTTCACTTCAAGCGGTCGTGCTGGATCGGTTCGCGCGCGATGATAATGCCGGGCGTCCGGACGATCGGGGAGAACTCGATTGTCGCGGCCGGGGCCATCGTCACGAGCGACGTGCCCGACCACGCGGTGGTGGCCGGGATTCCGGCGAAGGTTATCCGGCGGCTGGAGTTTTCCGAGCGGGCGGCCCGGCCGCCGGACAGGGCCTGAGTCGGCCAGGCGATGCGAATCGCGCTGGTCGGCGGCAGCGGGTTCATCGGTTCGTGGATAGTCCGTGAGTTGGGGCGGGCACACTCGTTCCTGGTCATTGACCGGCAGCCGCCGCCGGCCGACCTGGCCGGGACCGACTTCCTCCGGGCCGAGCTGCCCGGCGACGACATATCCGGCGCGCTGGCGGACTTGGACGGGCTCGTGCTGCTGGCCGGGCGGAGGACCGGGCGCGACCGGACGAGTGAGACATTCGCCGACTACCTGCCAAGCCTGGCAATCGCCGCCCGGACATTCGAGGCCTGCCGCGCGGCCGGTGTCAGGAACGTCGTCAGCCTGTCGTCAATCGCGGTCTACGGGCCGGCCAACCCGCGGCCGTGGTGTGAGGACCAGTTGCCCGCGCCGGTCACCCTTTATGGCGCGATGAAGGCCGCGGTCGAGACACTGGCCGGGCTGTATTCCCGCGAGCACGGGCTAGCGATCAAGTCGCTGCGGGTTGCCCAGGTGGTCGGGCCGGGCGAGCGCGAGGGGTTCATGCTGGCGACCTTCATCCGGCGGGCACGGGCCGGCGAGCGGCTCGAGGTCTGGGGCGAAGGCGCGGGCCGGCGCGAGTACGTCTACGTTCGCGACGTGGCCCGGGCAATCGGCGCGGCGCTGGACCGCCCGGACGCGACCGGGTTGTTCAACATCGGCACCGGTGCGAGCACCTCGCACCGGGAGCTGGCAGAAACGGTCAACGAAGTGTTCGACAACCGCGGCAATCTCGAACTGCTACCCGACCGGCCAGGTGACCGGTCGGTCCAGCTGATGGATGTTGCGCGAGCAGGCGCAACGCTCGGCTGGCGGGCGCGGTGGGACCTGCGGTCGGCCCTGGCTGATATGAAATCCGCGCCGGGGCGATGAGTCGCCCGCCGCCCGCACGGGTCCGCGACATCATCGCGCTCCACGCGCTGGTGCTTCTCAATTCCTTCGCCAGCGTGATTGCCAAGACGCTTTCGCGCGAGCAGTTCCTGTCCTGGCGGTTTGTCCGACTGTACGCGGTCGAGATGGCGATAATTGTCGGCTACGCGTTCTGCTGGCAGAAGATCATCAGGCGGTTCGACATTTCGGTCGCATACGCCAACACCGGCATCGGTATCGCCTGGGTGATGCTCTGGGCTTTGTTATTCTTCGGCGAGCCGGTGCGGCCGGCGAACCTTTTCGGGACGGCGATAATCATCGGCGGCATCTTCCTGGTCTTCCGCAATGCCAAGTAAGTACCTGCTGCTCTACATCTTCTCGGTGCTGGTGGTGTCGGTTGCCCAGGTGCTGCTGAAGTCGAGTGCCAACCGCGAACACCCCAACGGACTGCGCGAGTACCTGAACTGGCGGGTGGCGCTGGCCTACGCGATGATGTTGGCGACGACGTTGATGACGATTATCGCCTACCGGCAGGTGCAGCTCAAGGATGGCCCGGTGTGGTCGTCCTTGGGCTACGTCTTCGTGCTGGTGCTGGGCCGGCTGTTCCTCGGCGAGAGGATCACCTGGAGCCGGGTCGCCGGCATCCTGCTGATAATCGCCGGGATCTACGTCTTCACGCTGCAGTAGCCGGCCGGGCTACCAGCGCGAACTGCGGTGCGGGTGGCTCATCCACTCGATGCGCCGCCACCACTGCTCGTTGTCCCGGTACCAGTCAATCGTGCGCTTCAGCCCCTCGGCGAAGCGAATTCCCGGTTCGACCCCGAGCAGTTCGGCGGCCTTGGCGGTCGAGCTGACGTGCAGGTCCACCTGGCCGGGCCGGTCCTCGATCGGCGTGCGGGGAATGTCGGGCAGGCCGAGTTCCTCAAGCACCATCCGGGCGATGTCCGCGACCGAAACGACCTCGCCGCTCCCGAGGTTGAAGACCTCGCCGATTGACCGGTCGCGGTGCTCGATGACCTTGCCGAGCCGCCGGCAGAGGTCCTCGACGTACAGCCAGTCGCGCCTGGCACTGCCACCGCCGTGGAGTTCGAGCGGCCGGCCGGTGAGCGCGGCGGTGATGAAGCGCGGCACGACCTTCTCGAGGTGCTGAGCCGGGCCGTACTGGTTGAACGGCCGGACGATGGTCGCCGGGATTCCGTAGGTCTCGATATATGAGTAGACCAGCCGGTCGGCGCCGGCCTTGGCCGCGGCGTACGGGCTCATCGGGTTGAGCGGGTGTTCCTCGGTCATCGGCTCGGCCAGCGCGGTGCCGTAGACCTCGCTCGTCGAGATGTGGATGAAGTGCTCGATGCGGCCGGCGTGCTTGACAACCGCGTTGGCGACCGCGTGGGTGCCGAGCACGTCGGTCTCGAAGAAGACCCGGTTGTCGTAGAGCGACCGGGCGACGTGGCTCTCGGCCGCGAAGTGGACGATGATGTCGGCGCGGGCGACGAGCGAGGAAACAAGGTCGGGGTTGCAGACGTTGCCATACCAGAACTCGTAGCGATCGGCATCGTCACGGATGCGCGGCGGGATGTTCTCCGGGTTGGCGGCGTAGGTCAGCAGATCGAGGTTGAGGATGCGGTGGTCGGGGTGAGTATCGTACCAGTGCCTGATGAAGTTGCTGCCGATGAAGCCGCAGCCGCCGGTGACCAGTATCGTCTTCATGGCGGAAGTATGCCGGTTCGCCGCGGCCAGTCAAGGAGCCGGTGAGGTTGACTCCCCGGGGGGACAACGGATACTTCCCCGGTGATGGCGACAGAAGCGGTACCCGTCCAGGAACCCGGCGCGGGCCCCGGGCGGCGGGCGTGGCTGGTCGTGCTCGGCGGTTCGACGCTGCTCGGCCTGGTGTCACTGGTCTTCCCGTTCGGCCGCGACCACGGCATCTATGCCTGGATCGCCCGGCTGGTCCTCGACGGCCGGGTGATGTACCGCGACATAATGATGGGGATGGCCCCGCTGACCGCGCTGGTTCACGCGCTGGCAATGGTGCTGTTCGGCGACTCGATGCTGTCGATCCGGCTGGTTGACCTCGCCTGGACCGCGGCTACCGCCGCGCTGGTATGCCGGTTCGCCTGGCAAGCTTTCGGCCGGCGCTGGCTGGCGGTCGGTGCCGGCATCGGTTTCGCCACGCTCTACTACCTCTTTGATTTCTGGAATACCGCGCAGGTCGACGGGTTCCTGAACCTGCCGATCGTCGGCGCGTTTGTTCTCGCGTTGCCGGCGCTGCAGCGGCCCGGGGCCGGCAACCGGTGGCGCTGGTTCGGGGCCGGCGTCCTGCTCGGGACGGCGGTCTTCTTCAAGTACCCGATCGGCCTGCTGGTACCCGTGCTGGGCGGCCTGGCATTGCTCACGTCGCTGCGGTCCGGTCGGGGACGTACCGGCGCGCTCTGGTTGCTGGTAGGGTTCGGTGCGCTGGCCGCAGTCGTTCTCGGCGCGCTGGCAGTTGCCGGCGCGCTGCCGGCTTTCCTCGAACCGCTGACGCGGCGCGCCTTCGGCTACGCCACCCACGACTACCTGGGCGAGGGCGCGCTGGGCCGGTTTGCCCGGATGTTCACCACTTGGCTTTCGCGGCCGGGGCAGGGCATCGGCGGACTGCTGGGCGTCGTCGGGCTGCTGGTTTCGGTCGTTGCGTTTCGCCAGCGCCGGTTCCTCGGGCAGGGCTGCTCCCGACTGGCGCTGGTCCTGCTGTGGCTGTGGCTTGCTGTCGCGCTGGTGACCGTCTACCTGCAGGGGAGGATGTTCTACTACCATTACCTGCCGGTCCTGCCGCCGTTGGCCTTGCTCACGGCGCTGGGCGCGGCGGCTTTGCTGCGGCCGATCTGGTCGGGCCCGGAACCAGCCGGCCGCCGGGCCGTGCTCACCGCCGGCGTGGTCCTGCTGTTGCTGTGCTGCACCGCCTTCCCGGGCCGGTTTGGCGACCTGGCCGGCATCGTCATCGGGTCGCGCTCGCTGGCCGACTACCGGGCCGACCCGATGCACTCGACCCCGGACTTCAGTCTCGGCGAGCAGGTCGAACTGGCTCGACACCTGCGCGCGACGACCGGGCCCAGGGACCGGGTGTTCGTCTGGGGCGTCGACCCGCTGGTCAACCTGCTGGCCCGGCGGGGCAGCGTCACCCGGTTCATCTACAACCATCACCTCGTTTCCGACTGGACCTGGCCGGGGCTGCGCCGGCGGTTCATCAATGAACTGGCGAGCGACCCGCCCGAGGTGTTCGTTATCGTACACGATGACGCGACGCCCTGGGTGACCGGCCACGACCGCGACTCCTACGAGTCGCTGTTCTACTTCGACGAGCTGCTGGAGTTTGTCGCCCATAACTATGAAGTCGGGAACCGGGTGGGGCGCTTCGACGTGCTGCGCCGTACCGACTCCGAAGATCGCCTGCCGGTCGTGCACGCCAGCCCGGAGCGGCTGCGCCGCGACCTGCGACAGGTGCTGCAACTGGTTGCCCGTTTCGACCAGGACAGCTTCCGGAGCGTGTTCTGGCCCTGGAGTCTTGACAGCCTGGACCGCGACATCGTCGGGCCGGAACTCGCCGAGCGGTTCGTCAGCTACCGGGCGATGAGTTTCCAGGTCTGGTTCGGGGAGCGGAGTATCGCCAACTACCTGCCGGCGCTGAGCATCTGGATTCGCGATGACGACCGTCCGTTCGGGAGCACGATGCCGTTCACGTTCCAGAACGACGGAGACCCGTTCGCCGTCGCCGACTTCGTTTTCAAGCCGCTTTACACCACCGCCGACGGAGCGGTGCTGCTCTACCTGGCCGACCGCGAAACACCGGGTGACCTCGAGCCCGAAGCCATCGATGGATTCTGACGCGACAGACCGGTCCGGCAACGCCGGCCGCGCCGAGGCGCTGGTGCTGGTCGGTGTCATCCTTGCGGCAGTGCTGTGCTATGCCTGGCTGGCGACGATGGTGTCGGACGGCCAGTACCTGCCGGTTTCGTCGGACGAGGTCGGTTACTACTCCCGCGCCCGGGCGTTCTGCGAGCACGGAACGCTGACGAGCCCGTTCGTGCTCGAGGAGAGCGTTTCCCGGGTCGGCCAGTTCAGCTCGCACGGTATCTCCTATAACCTATTGCACGGGCTGGTAGCCCGGGCCGTCGGGTTCCACCCGCTCAATGCTATCGTCACCAATCTCATCTTCCTGTTGCTGGCGCTGGCGCTGATTGCCGTCCAGCGGTTGCCGCTGTCCCGGCGACTGTTCCTGGTCGCCGTGGTCCTGCTTTATTTCACGCTACCGGTGTACCTGTTCACGTGGATGCAGGAGACGATGCAGGTGTTTTTCGCGGTGGTGGCCGGGGTACTGCTGCTGGCGGTCTACCGCGAAACCGACCCGCGGCGCCGGCGGCGCAACGTCGTCCTGTTCGTCGTGGCGATGGTGGTCGCCGCCTGGTTCCGGCTGTCGTGGATGATGTTTCTCTTCTGCCTCGTCCCGCTCGCCCGGTCCTGGTCCCGGGCGTTGCTCTATGCCGCCGGGGCGCTGGCCGGGGTCGTCGCCGGCATGGTGTACACGTCGCTGTTCCACGCATCCTATCCCTACGGTTTTCTTGCCAGCCTCAGGCCGGTGCTGCAGCAGGGCGATGTCCTGCGGGCGGCCGGTCTGCTGGCCGGGAACTTCTGGTCCAATCTCGTGACCTACTTCTTCCGGGCGGCCCCGTTTTCGACCCCGCCGGGCGTCTCCGCCGTGACGGTCGCAAACTCGCAGGTTGCGGTCGCGTACCTCGGGACCAAGTACCTGCTGGCGGTGCTTGTCGGTGCGTGCTGCTGGTTCGGCGTCCGGCGCGGCGACCGGTTTGCCCTGGCGGCTGGCGTCATCGGGCTGATAACGTTTCTGTCGCTGTTCCTGCTCTACGACGCCTACGAGTGGCGCGACCAGCGGTCGCTGGCCCCGGTGTTCTTCCTGGCGGCGTTCGCGCTGGCGCACCGGGCCCGGTTCCGCGCCGCCACAACCGCGGTGCTGTTGATGCTCTTCGCACCGCTGGTCAGCTACGCGGCGACCGGCGTGATACCGGCCCGGCGGGTGCTTGCCCGCAAGTACCGGGCCAGCCGGGAGACCGTGACGGCTCTCGACCGCTTGCGCTACCAGATAACCGAGCGCCGGACAACCACCGTGCTGCTCTCACGTTTCTTCGCGCGGTGGAACGACATCTACCTGCTGTCGCTGCCGTTCGCCAATTCCAGCGGCTACCCGATACGCTACACCATCAACCTGCTGGGCGAGGAAGATCTCGAAGTCAGGGACGAGGAGTTTGTCGATTACCTGCTGGTGCCCGACGTCGGCGTGGGACCGGACGGTCGCCCGATCGTGATTCCGCTGTTGCTCGAGCGCTAGCCGCCGTCCCGGAGGCCGCGCGCCAGTCGTTCAGTTGCCCAGCGCGGCGATGGTCGTGGCGATGACGTGGTTCACCTCGACGTCGCTGAGCTTCGGGTAGAAGGGCAGGCTGATGGTCCGGCGGCCGATTTCCTCGGCCACCGGGAAATCGCCCGGCCGGCAGCCGAGCTTGTCCCGGTAGTACTGCCGCAAGTGGACGGCGAGGTAGTTGACGACCACGCCGACACCGTGGTCCTGGAGGTGGCTGATGGCGGCGTCGCGCCTTTCGTCCGGGGCCCAGATGGTGAAGAGGTGGCGGGCGTGTTTCACCCCGGGCAGCGCGACCGGGAAATCAATCCCGGCTGCGGCGAACGCCTCCTCGTAGCGCCGGGCGATCGCCGCGCGCCGCTTCCAGAGCGCTTCGAGCCGGTCGAGCTGGGGCAGCAGCAGGGCGGCTTGGATGTCGGACAGGTTGGCCTTGTAGCCGGGCTCAGCCATGTCCCAGTGCCGGTAGTGTTCGTGGCGGGAGAGCGCCGACTTGGACATGCCGTGCAGCCGGAGCACCGCCAGCCGTTCGGCCAGCTG
>JAFGQF010000063.1 GCA_016935775.1 Caldifarciminota bacterium | reverse complement strand
GCTCACCGGCCGGGTCCGGCCGGTGAGCTACGTCTCTTCGCCGGTCAAAGTCCGGCGCTCGGTTGACCGCGAGAAGTTCCTGCGGGTCGAGGAATCGCGGTTCCGCCTGCCGGGCGTGCGGGCCAGCGTCGACCCGGTGCGCTCATACCCTTTCGACGAGCGCTACTGCCACGCGCTCGGTCACCTCGGCGAAGTCAACGAGCAGGAACTGGCGCGCGACTCGACCCTCAAGCCGCTCGACTACGTCGGCCGCGACGGCATCGAGGCCCGCTACGAATCGCGCCTGCGCGGCCGCGACGGCTACGAGTACGTCGAGGTGGACGCCTCGGGCCACGAAATCGGCACCCTGCGCGAGAAGCGGCCGGTGCCGGCGGTGCCGGGCCAGGACTTGCACCTGACGCTTGACCCGGACCTGCAACAACTTGCCTGGCAGTTGACCAGCCCCTGGGCCAGCGCCGCGGTGGTCTGCCTCGACCCGCGCTCGGGCGACGTGCTCTGCCTGATGTCGCGCCCGGGATTCGACCCGAACCTGTTCACCGGCCCGATCCCACGAGCCACCTGGGATTCGCTGGCCGGCGACCGCTCACGGCCGTTCTTCAACCGGACGGTCAGCGCCGCCTACCCGCCGGGCTCGGCATTCAAGCCGGTGGTCGCCCAGGCCGCGCTCGAGCTCGGCGCGGCCGAACCCTCGACCCGGTTCGAGCCCTGCCGCGGCCAGTACGTCTACGGCACCCAACCGTTCAAGTGCTGGTCGGTTCACGGCAGCCTCGACCTGCCCGGCGCAATCGCCCACTCCTGCAATGTCTACTTCTACCAGCTCGGCCTGCGCCTGGGACTCGACTCGCTGGTCACCTTTGCCGGCCGGACGCCGCTGGGCAGTCCCACCGGCATTGACCTGCCGGCCGAGGCCGCAGGCAATATCCCGACCCGGGAATGGCTCGACCGGCGCTACGGCAGGGGCGAGTGGCGCGCCGGTGTGCTGCTCAACCTGGCCATCGGCCAGGGCGAGATCCTCGCCACGCCGCTCCAGCTCGCCGTGCTCTATTCAGCCATCGCCAACAACGGTCGCTGGTTTCCGCCCCGGCTGGTCGGCGGCATCGATTCAGCCGGCCGCGCTCTGCGGCTGCCGCCGCCCCGGGCTCGCGCCCTGAACTGGAACCGCCGGCACCTGAACACGGTCAGGCTGGCGCTCGAGCGGGTCGTCGAGTACGGCACCGCCCGGTCGGCCCGGCTGGGCGAGGTGACCATCGCCGGCAAGACCGGCACGGCCGAAAACCCGGGCGGTGCCGACCACGCCTGGTTCGTCGGTTACGCGCCCGCCGAACAACCCGAGATCGTCGTCGCCGTGCTGGTCGAGAACGGCGGCCACGGCGGCGCGGTTGCCGCGCCCATCGCCCGCCAGCTCATCCGCCGCTGGTTCGACATCCCCGAAGCCGTAACCAAACGCTGATGCTGCGCCGCCTCGACCCCGCGCTGCTCATCGCCACCACGTTCCTTACCGGCGTCGGGCTGCTGGTGATCTGGTCCACCGGCGGCGGTCACTACCTGGTTCGCCAGCTCCTCTTCCTGCCGGCAGCGGTCGGCGCGCTCATCGCCGGCCTGCTGGTGCCCCGCCGGGTGCTGTCCGACCTCGCCCTCTGGTTCTACGTCGCGATGCTGGCGCTGCTCGCGGCGGTGCTGCTGCTGGGCGGAGGCGACGGCGCGCGCCGTTGGTTCATGCTCGGCCCGCTGGCGTTCCAGCCGTCCGAGTTCGCGAAGATCGCCACGGTCATCCTGCTCGCCCGTCACCTCGCGGGTCGGCGCGAGCTCGGACTCTCGTTCAAGTCGCTGGCCACGCCGGTGCTCATCTGCCTCGCGCCGGCGCTGCTCATCCTCGTCGAGCCCGACCTGAGCGGCGCGCTGCTCCTTGGCGCGGTCCTGGCCGCGATGCTCTATCACGCCGGGCTACGACCGCTCGAACTGCTGCTCCTCTACACCCCGCTCCTGTCGTTCGCCGCCGGGTTCTCGCTCTGGACGTGGGCGCCGTTCTTCGTCCTGCTGGTGGTCGTCGTCCAGCGGCGCGAGGGGCTGGGCCGGGCGCTGATTGCCGGCGCGGTCAGCACCGCGTTCGGACTGCTCTCACCGGTATCGCTTCACCTGCTGCGCGACTACCAGCGCGCCCGGGTGCGCTCGTTTCTGTCGCCCTGGCTCGACCCCCACGGCGTCGGCTGGAACTCGATCCAGTCGCGCATCGCCATCGGTTCGGGCCGCCTCTGGGGCAAGGGCCTGACGCGCGGCACCCAGAACCGGCTCGGCTTCCTGCCCAACCGCCACACCGATTTCGCGTTCTCCTGCATCGGCGAGGAGCTGGGCCTTGCCGGGTCACTCGCCGTGCTCGCCGGCTTCCTGGTGCTTGTCGGCCGATTTCTCACCCACGCCCGGCAAAATCGGGACCGTTTCTCCGCCCTGCTCTGCACCGGGTGCGCGGCCATCGTCGGCTATGGCGTGTTCGTCAACATCGGCATGCTGCTCGGCCTGCTGCCGGTCACCGGTGTCGCCCTGCCGTTCATCTCCTACGGCGGCTCGTCGCTGGTACTCAACTACCTGCTCGTCGGCATCGTCCTGGGCTGCGCCGCCCGCCCCGAATGACCGACATCCACTCCCTCACGCTGCCCGAGCTCGAGGCGCTGGCGCTCGACCTGGGCTGGAAACCGTTCCGCGGCCGCCAGGTGTACAAGTGGCTGTGGCAGAAACGAGCCGCCGCGTTCGAGGAGATGACCGACCTCGCCCGCGACGCCCGGGCGCTGCTCGCCGCGCGCTTCCGGGTGTTCGCACCCGAGCCGGTTTCCCGGCTCGACGACCCTGACGGTACCGTCAAGCTCTCGCTGCGGCTGGAAGACAACGCCATTGTCGAGACGGTGTTCATCCCCGATGCCGACCGCCGGACGGTCTGCGTCTCGACCCAGACCGGGTGCGCGCTGGGCTGCGTTATCTGCCGGACCGGCTCGCTCGGCCCGGGCCGCGACCTCGTTTGGCACGAGATCGCCGGCCAAGTGCTCGAAACCGGACGACGGACGGGCGAGCGAATCACCAACGTCGTGTTCATGGGGATGGGCGAACCGCTGCTGAACTACGACAACGTCACGCGCGCGCTCGTCGAGCTGAACCACGACCACGGCCTCAACATCGGCGCCCGCAAGCTGACCGTGTCCACCGCCGGCATACCCGGCCGAATCCGCGAGTTCGCCCGGTTCCCGCTCCAGGCCAAGCTGGCGGTGTCGCTCAACGGTGCCGACGACGCCACCCGGTCGCGGCTGATGCCGGTCAACCGGCGCTGGCCGCTGGCCGAGCTCATCCCGGCAGTGCGCGAGTTCACCGAGGTCCGCGGCAAGCGGGTCACGTTCGAGTATGTCCTCGTCGCCGGGGTCAACGACCGCGAGTCGGACGCGCTCGCCCTGGCGGCACTGCTGCGCGGCATGCCCTGCAAGGTCAACCTGATCCCGTTTAATGCCTTCGAGGGTTGTGACCTCACGGCCCCAGACCCGGCCGCGGTCGAAGCTTTCCGCGACCTCCTGCTGCCGCGCCTGCCCGCGGTCACCGTCCGGCGCAGCCGGGGCCGCGGCATCTGCGGCGCCTGCGGCCAACTCGCCGGACACCGCCCTCCCCCGACACGTTGACCGACGACCGACCGGGGATATAATTCTCTGCAATGTCTATCGTACGCGAAACAAACGAAACCGGCGTGACGGAAAGGCCGGAGCCAACCGGCCCCTGGAGCGCGGTCATCGCCGGCACCGGCCACGCTGTGCCCGACAAGGTAATGACCAACGCCGACCTCGAGAAGCTGGTCGACACCTCTGACGAATGGATAACCGAGCGCACCGGGATGAAGGAACGCCGCATCACCGCCGACGGTGAAGCCGCCTCGGACCTCGCGCTCCGTGCCGCCCACCGGGCGCTCGACGACGCCGGGCTGACTCCCGCCGACCTGGACCTGATCATCGTCGGCACGGTCACCGGAGACATGCTCTTTCCCTCGACCGCCTGCGTGCTCCAGGCCAAACTCGGAGCCCGCAACATCGCCGCGATGGACGTCAGCGCGGGCTGCTCCGGCTTCATCTACGCGCTGTCCACCGCCCGCCACTTCATCGCGGCCGGCACCTACCGGAATGTCCTCGTCGTCGGGGTGGAAGTACTCTCCCGGATAACCGACTGGACCGACCGTGGCACCTGCGTCCTGCTCGGCGACGGCGCCGGCGCGGCGATAGTCCGGCGCGCGCCGCCCGGCCCACAAGGCATACTGGCCGACTTCCTGGCCGCCGACGGCACGCGCGGCCCCGACCTGTACATGCCGGCCGGCGGCTCAGCAATCCCGGCGACGGCTCAGAGCGTTCAGCAGCGACTCCACTACCTGAAGATGAACGGCAACGCCATATTCAAGGTCGCGGTCCGCAGCATGGCCGAGGCCTTCAACCGGCTGGTCCGGTCCGCCCGGGTCAAGGCCGAAGACATCAACCTGCTGATCCCCCACCAGGCCAATCTGCGCATCATCCAGGCGGTCGCCAGGACGCTTCACTTCCCCGAGAAGAAAGTCTTCATCAACATCGAGAAGTACGCCAACACCAGTTCGGCGACGACGATAATCGCCCTCGACGAAGCCCGGCGCAAGGGACTGGTTCACGTCGGCGACCTGGTGATGCTCGTGGCCTTCGGCGCCGGCCTGACCTGGGGCGGCGTCCTCATCCGCTGGTAAGCGCCCCGGTATCAGTCCGCCCGGCTTGACAAGCCGGACCGGTTGCCTATTGTCCTTCGGGCCTCCGGCCCGAAGAGCGGTACCATGTCAGTTGCCCGCAGGCTGTTACTCTACCTTGCCACCGGCGTCCTGCTGCTGGCTGCGGGGCTGTTTGTGCTGGTGTGGGGCGAGTGGATTGGCGATTCGGCGTTCCGGCTTGCCGGGCTGGCGCTCTGCGTGGCTTCGCTGCCGCTGCTGCTGCAGGCGAAACTGACCCGGCTGGAAGACCGCGTCCGGCGTCTCGAGCGCCGGCAGGCGCGGCGGGAGCGAGTGGTCGCCGACCCCGGGCGCTACGCCGGCCGCGCGGACGATGAACCGGAACCCCGTGCTTGACCGGCCGCGAGCTGCCGTTATGCTGCGCAGTCAACTTGGACTGTTGCCGAGGAGGAAACCGTGAAGACTTTCACCGTCTACCTGGACACCAAGACCGGGCGTTCACAGGTCACGGTCGAAGCCGACCGTTTCGAGCTGACCGACCGCGGCTTCGACTTCTTCCGTGACAATACGCGGGTGGCCCATTTCTCGAACGCCAGTTGTTTCGGCGTGCTGGAAGAGCAGCACTCCACGTCCTGGGAGGAAGAACCTCCCACCGGCGCGGTCTAACCGCACGCCCGCCGGTCCGCCGCCGGGCCGAGCCTGCCGCTGGCCTGGAACCAGTCGATCGTGGCGGCAACCGTTTCCCGGAACGGCCTCACCCGGTATCCCAGTTCGCGTACCGACTTGCTGACATCCATCAGGCAGTTGGAGCGCAGCACCTTCAGCGAGTAGCTCGTGAAGACCGGCCGGCGCCTCCGCAACCGGTACCAGGCAGGCGTCAGGACTGCGGCTCCCCGGGCCAGCCACATCGGCAGTCGGCGCGCCCGGGAGCGCATCCCGGTAACCTGCTCCAGCACCTCGAGCATCTGCCGAATGGTCACTCGACAGCCAGTCAGCAGGTAGCCCTCCCCGCGCCGGCCGTGCTCCATCGCCGCGATCATACCCGTCACCACGTCCCGGACGTCCACGAAGTCGTAGGCGCCGTCCACGAAGGCCCGCAGACGGCCGCGGGCGTAACTGAGGAACAACGTGCCCAGCTCGGACAACCGGAAGTCGTACGGCCCGACGATACCGGACGGGAAAACCAGCACCGCATCCAGCCCGCGGTCAACCGCCGCCAGCACCTCCTTGCTGGCCAGCGCCTTGGACCAGGCGTAGTCCCCCAGCAGCCGGTCCGGCTCGAATACCGTGTCCGCACAGAACGGCAGCCCGGCAGGCGGCTCGGACAGCGCGTGTACCGAGCTGACGTACACCAGCCGGCCCACGCCCTCGTCGAGCGCCGCGCAAACCACGTTGCGGGTTCCGAGCACGTTGACCCCGCGCAGCAGCCGGCGCTGGCCGCCCGATATCGTCACGATGCCGGCCAGGTGATACACCTGCCGACACCCGCGAAAGGCCCGGTCCAGCGCGGGCCGGTCGCGCACATCCGCCCGTTCCAACTCGACCGCGACACCCTTTAACGGCTCCAAGTCCTCGCCAGGTGGGACCACCGCGCGCACGGCCACGCCCCGCCTGACCAGTTGCCGCACCAGCACGTTGCCGACATGACCGGTCGCCCCGGTGACCGCAACCGGGCCCCGATTCCTCTCAGCCGCGGAAGTGTGTATCATGGATATAATACGTTATATTAATCTATTT
>JAFGQF010000062.1 GCA_016935775.1 Caldifarciminota bacterium | reverse complement strand
TGTCCGGTCAACCGCGGCCGAGAACTCCAGCTCGGCGCCGGCGGATACGGAGAGGAAAGCAAACACCAAGACACCAAGGAGGATTGGAGATTGCAGATTGATGATTGCTGATTCCCGCGACCGGGGGCGCGCAGGTCTGACTTCTGCATTCTGCATTCTGACTTCTGACTTCACTCCGGCTACCAATCCTTCTCCACCTTGCGCCGGCCGCCCTGCTGTTGCTGCCGCTCCTGCTGTTCCTTTTCCTTGTTCTCCAGTGCCTGGAGCACGCGCTCGGCCTGGTCCTGGTCCATCGCCTCGGGCCGGGGCTGGGGCTGCTGCTGCTGTTGCTGCTGGTCCTGTTGGTCCTGCTGGTCCTGCTGGCTTGAGTCCGGCTGCTGCTGCTCTTCTAGTTTCTTCAGGCAGTACTCGAGGTTCTGCTTGGCCTGGACGTCCTTCGGGTTCTCCAGCAGCGCCGCCTTGTAGGCCTGGAGCGCGGGCGCGAGCTGGCCGGACTTGAACGCGACATTGCCCAGGTTGTAGAGCGCGTTGGCCCGGCGCACCGGGTCCTTGTCCACGAGGGCCAGTTCGAGCTCGCGCGCCGCCTCCTGGTAGTTGCCGAGCCGGAACTGGGCGTTGCCGAGGTTGAAGTGGATGGCGGTCGCGTCCGGCTCGAGCACCTCGGCCTGCTGGTAGAACTGGGCCGCCTCGTCGAACTTGCCGCGCGAGTAGAGCCCGTTGCCCTTGCGCATCAGCCCGCCGACATCGGCCCGCGCCGCCCCGGAGAGGAGGAGTAAGCCACAAAGGCACGAAGACGCACGAAGTAGGGTTGGCGAACCCAGCAGGCGCTGCGCCGCACGCGGTTCCTCCGACCCTGGTGTACTTTGTGTCTTCGTGGTTATCGTTCTCTCCCTTCCTCTTCCTCGCTCTGTGTTCTCGGTGTCTCTGTGGTTCTCCTGTTCCGCCGCAGCCACGGGCCGCGGCGGTTGGAGAGCGCAAGCCCCGCAAGCACCAGCACGAAAGCGATGATAAGGAAGAGCTGGTAGCGTTCAACATAGTCGGCGTACCCGCCGCCGCCGATTTCCTTCTTGCGCATCCGGTCGAGCTCGGCCACCAGCCGCTCGGCCGAGAAACCCTCGACCCTGAGGAACCGGCCGTCGGTCGCCTTCGCGATGAGAATCAGCGACCGCTCGTCCATCCGCGACATCACCAGGCTGCCGTCCTTGTCCTTCTTGTATTCCTTGAGAGTGCCCTGCGCGTCGCGCTCGGGAATCGGCGCGCCCTCCGGTGTCGCGATGGCGACCGGGAATATCCTGACGCCCTGCTCGACCGCGCGCTGGACCGCCTGGGGCGTGTTCTTGCCCAGATCGTCGCCGTCGGTGACGAGGATCAGCGCCTTGTGCTTGTTCTCGGCCGGGTTGAAGAGCGACGTCGCGACGTCAATCGCCCGGCCGAAGTCGGTGCCCGGCACCGGCATCTGGTCCGGGTCGATGATGTCGAGGAAGAGCCGGGCCGCGTCGAGGTCGGTGGTCAGCGGGCACATCACGTGCGCCTCGCCCGCGAAGGCGACGATGCCGACCGCGTTGCCCGCCAGCCCGTCAATCAGCGCGGCCAGCTCGGCCTTGGCGCGCGCCAGCCGGTTGGGCTTGACGTCCTCGGCGAACATCGACTTCGAGCCGTCGAGCGCGATGACGACGTCGATGCCCCGGCCCTTGTAGAGCTGGAGCTGCTCGCCCCACTTCGGCCGGGCCGCGGCGACCAGCAGCAGCGCGAGCCCGGCGAGCAACAGCGCCTGCTTGAGCCCGGCCAGCCAGCCGAGCCGGTCCGGCACCAGCGCGGGGAGCAGCGCCGGCTCGATGGCGCGCTCCAGCCGGCGCCGCCTGAGCCGCGCCGCCACCAGCCCGAGCGCGGCGATTGCCGGCACGGCCAGCAGCAGCCAGAGGAAGACCGGCTCGCCCCAGCGGATCACGGCAGCCTCCGCAAGAGCAGCCCGGCGACCAGCGCGCCCGCGGCGAGGAATACGACCGCCAGCAGCAGGAAGACGCCGGCCCGCTCGCTGTAGACCGTGTGCTGTTTCACCTTGAAGGTGGTCGGTTCCATCCGGTCAATCTCGTCGTAGACCAGCTTCAGCCCCTCGGCGTCGGTCGCGAGGAACGACCGGCCGCCGGTTATCTCGGCGATGCGGTCCAGCACCCCGGTGTCGATGTCGATTTTCACCCGGGCGTAGCGCCGGCCGAAGACCGGGTCCTGCACCGGGAACGGCACCTCGCCGCGCGAGCCGACCCCGATGGTATACACCTTGATCCCGAACCCGGCCGCGGCCTGGGCCGCGGTCAAGGGGTCGATGTCGCCCGCGTTGTTCACGCCGTCGGTCAGCAGGATGACGACGCGCTCCCGGGCCTCGGACTTGCGCAGCCGGGCCGTCGCGCTGCCCAGTCCCATCCCGATGGCGGTGCCGTCCTCGAGCATCCCGAAGTCGAGCCGGTCGATCAGGTCGTTGAGGATGTTCTTGTCGTGGGTCAGCGGGCACTGGGTCAGGCTGGCCGCGGCGAATACCACCAGCCCGATGCGGTCGCCGGCCCGCTTGGCGATGAACTCCTTGGCCCGCTCCTTGGCCACGTGGAGCCGGTTCTTCGGCGCGAAGTCCTCGGCCTGCATCGAGCCCGAAACGTCGATGCAGAGCATCATGTCGATGCCCCGGGTCTCGACTTCCTCGTACCGGCGCCCCTTCTGCGGCCGGGCCAGCGCGACGACCATCATCGCCAGGGCCAGCGCGTAGAGCGCGACCGGGATGGCCCGCAGCAGCGGCCCGGGATTCGAGGCGCCGGACAGGAACGACAGGTCCGAGTAGCGGATGCTCGCCCGGCGCTTGACCAGCATCCACCAGGCGAACGCCGGCACCGGCGCCAGCAGCAGGAAGAACCATGGGTGGGCGAAGCGCATCAGGAGGAAGGGTTCGAGGGTCCGGGGGTTCGAGGGTCCGAGGGTCGGCGGCTCTCACTGGAACCCTGGAACCCTGGAACCCTTGGACCCTCTTCCTTGGGTGTCGTTCGCTCGACCA
>JAFGQF010000061.1 GCA_016935775.1 Caldifarciminota bacterium | reverse complement strand
GAGCCGTCCGGGTGAGTTGCAGCGCGGCGAGCAGCACATCACCGTCGCCAATATCACCCGGCCCGGCAAGGTCGAGCGCAAGCCGGGCGAGTACCCGCCGTTCCCTTCCGACGGCGTCGCGCCCGAGCAGCGGGCGGTGCTGGAGCGGCTGGCGATGCTCGACGACACCGGCCTGGTGCGGCGCGGGTTCGAGTTCTTCGTGCCCGGGGACGAGGACAAGGACGGGGCCGAGGGCGCGGTGGTCGTGGCGGTGGACAAGGACCGCTGGCCGTTCCCGAAGAAGCCCGAGGTGGTCGTCGTGGTCAACACCGGCCACGACTTCCTGGCCGGCTACCTGAACCTGAGCCCGGAGGAGATCGAGGAGTTCCTGAACTCGCTGCCGCGGGTCCAGCGCAAGGAGCACAAGGGCTGCCTGCTCCTGCGGGCGGTCAACGTCCAGGAAGCGGACCAGCTCGTCAACGAGCTGCGCGCGCTGCGCGAGGTGGCCCAGACCGGCGTCTAGTTCGCGGCCCGGCACCGAACCAGGTGTAGCGCCCGACCCGCTCGAAACCGAGTCCCGCGGTCAGCCGGAGCGACGGCCGGTTGCCCGTTTCGATGAAGACGAAGGGCCTGAGCCCGCAGGCCAGCACCCGCCGCGCGAGCGCGATGCCGAGCGCGCGGGCGAATCCCCGGTGGCGATACTCTTTCAGCACGTGCAGGAACCCCATCGAACCGTCGGCGTGGAGCAGGGACCAGCCGACGAGCCGGCCGTCGCGCCGGATGGCCGCGCTCGGCCAGCGTTCGATGAGCCGGCGGATGAGGGGCGAGGCGCGCCGGCTGCGGGCATAGGGCCAGAGCGCGGTGACGGCCGCGGTGTCGTCCGGGGTCAGCCGGCCGACGCGGTGTCCGGGTTCGGCGGGCAGCCGCGCCGGGTCGACAAGCGAATACCCGAAGCAGGGCGTGGTCCAGAGGATGCGGCGGGTGCGGGCGAGGTGGTCGCAGGCCCAGGACGGGGTCGCCCGGAACTGCGGCCGCCAGTGGCGGGGAATCGAGTCGAGCAGTCGCCGGCCCGCGGCCCGGTTTCGCGCCCAGAGCAGCAGGGCGCGCGAGCGGCAGATGACCGCGCGCGGGTCGGCCGGGTCGTCCACCCGGACCCAGGCGGCTCGTTCGCCGGCGCACCCGAAGACCGCGTTGTAGATGCTGCGGGTGGCGGGCTCGCGCTCGAGCAGCAGGCGGCGGACCGGCTCGAGGTCTTCGATTCGGCGCACCGGCCAGCATATTGGCGTCCGGCGCGGAATCAAGCTGTTTGACCGGGCCCGGGTGCCGGCTAGGCTGGGGGCGTGAAGCCGAAGCTGCTGCTGCACATCTGCTGCGGGCCGTGCGCGACCGAGGTGGTGCGCCGGCTGCAGGACGACTACGAGGTGGTGGGTTTCTTCTACAACCCCAACATCGAGCCCGAGGACGAGTACCTGCGCCGGCTGGCATCGGTCCAGCACCTGAGCGCGGCCTGGCACGTGCTGGTTGATGTCGGGTTGTACGAGCCGGAACGGTTTCTCGCGGTCGCGCGCGGTTTCGAGGACGAGCCCGAGGGCGGGGCGCGGTGCGAGCGCTGTTTCCGGCTCAGGCTCGAGGAAACCGCGCGCCGGGCCGCGGCCAACGGCTGCACGGTCGTCGCCTCGACCCTGACCATCGGGCGCAACAAGCGCGCCGATGTGATCAACCGCATCGGCCGCGCGGCGTGCGCGCCGCTGGGCCTTGAGTTCCTCGAACGCGACTGGAAGAAGCAGGACGGGTTCAACCGCAGTGTCGCGTATTCGCGCGAGCTCGGGCTCTACCGGCAGGACTACTGCGGCTGCCGGTTCTCGAAGCGGGACTGACTAGTCCGGTTGCGGGTCGTGGCCCGGTCCGAAGTCGAGGACCAGGGTGATGCCCGACTCGGCGAGCCGGCGGCGGACCGAGTCGGCGGTCATCTCGGCCCGGTACTTCTGCCAGCGGAGCTTCTCATCGGGCCACTGTTCGAGCCGCTCGCGGAACTTCCGGAAGGCGTGCTCGCCCTGGATTGTCTGCTCCAGCTCGTGACGGACCTCGGCCCGGCCGACAAGGTTGATGAACCGCTTGACGATTTCATAGCCCTGGCGGCTGGTCTCCGGGGCGAGACGCAGGTAGCGCTCGCGGTGGGCGTGGACCTGTTCCATCACCTTGTCGCGGTTGAAGCCGAAGACCGGGATGACCTCGCCGGTCTCGGTGTCGAGAAAGTGGACCGTGCCCGGCACGCGGTTGCGCAGGGCGAAGAGCAGGTCGCGGGCCGGCACCCTGAGCTTGCGCACGGGCTATTGTAGGTGCGGCGGCAGGCCGGTCAACGTTCCTCGCCTGGCTACCAGCAAAACGGCTGGCCGGGGTAGAATCGGAACACCTGGTCGCGCAGGGACAGCCAGCCGGGCCGGCCTTCGATTTCAAACGGGCAGAGCGGCGCGACGATGGTCTGCGCCTCGGGCCGGAGCGGCAGCAGGCGCCACTCGCCGTCCGAGAGCGCGGCGAAGCTCTCGGCCGGGCCCGAGGGCCGGGACCCGGGCACGAAGTAGCCGTAGGCGCAGAGCGTGTCGCCGACGTTGAAGGTGACCAGCGGGCCGGCGGGCAGGACCCGTTCGCGGCTGAACCATTGCTGCCAGGGAAAGGGGTTGAGGGTGAGCGCGTGACCGGACGAGTCGGGCAGCCAGGCAATCCCGTAAGTGCCGGGCCGGATTTCCGAGTGCCCGGCCTGCACCACCGGGAACCGGCCGCGGTAGTCCTCGAACCGGGCCGCGGGCAGCAGGTTGATTTCGTTGATGTCGTCACCGGCCAGGGCCGCGAAATAGGGGCCGAGGGGAACGAAGGCCGATTCCGCGGGCGCGTACACCCGGAGCAGCAACTCGGCCGTGCCGGGCGAAACCGGCGAGCGCTCGAGCGCGAGCAGTTCGGGCAGCGAGTCACCGTCGAGGTCACCGAGTTCGGCGTCCACCACCCAGGCCCCGGGCAGCTCGAGGCGGCGGACCCGGACGGTGTCGGTCTTGAAGTCCAGCAGCTCGGCCGCGTCGCCCGAGAAGACCAGCAGTTCGTCGAGCCCGTTTGAATCCAGGTCGCCCGTGGTCCAGGCGTTGTCGCCCAGCCCGGAAGCGGATGCGCCCGATGCGAGCAGCGGTTCGGATGACCAGGCTGTTTGAAAGCCGTCCGGACCGGGGCAGAGGAAATGCAGCCGGAACAGCCGGGCCGCGGCCGGCTTGCCGGGCGCGCGCGCCGGCTCGAATCGGCCCAGGTCCTGGGCCACGACCAGGTCCATCCGGCCGGCAGCAACAAACCGGCCCGGCCGGATTGTTGTCACCGACGGCACCGGGCAGCGGCCGATGACCTCGGGCTCGGGGTTGATGAGCACTTCCTGGCCATGGGCCAGCGCACAGCAGAGCAGCAGTGACAACCGGTTGAGCACGGAGAAGCATAACAGCCCGGCCCGGCCCTTGTCAATCACGAGATTCACCCGCCCGGGGCAATACGAAAGAGCCCGGCCGAACGTAAGTGGTCAAGACAAGGAAACTTAGTGTCGTCCACCGGGTTGACTAAGGTGAATCAGGGCTTGAATAATATAAGTCTCATAGGCCCTATTAGTCGTATATTCTAAAGCTAAGTGAAACTTTCTCTTGACAGGTGGGTCTAAGGGGGTATAATGAAGATGATGAAGCGGAACATTAAAGAACACAAAGCGAGCGCCGGTTCGGGTTCGACTTTGGCGAATGCGGAAGCTGATTCAGGGCAGAGGGCTCGGAACAGCAGGGAGGATAAGATGAAGCGTAGTCTGAAGTGGAGTCTGCCGGCGGTACTCGTCGGCGCGGTGGTGGTGCTGGTCGGGGTCGGCGCTGGTGCGCGCCGCCCGGCGGCTGCGGGACCGGGGATTGACGAGCGCGGCCAAGTGAGCGAGACCGTGGTGACCGGGGTTGCGCCGGACATCCTGCGCGGGCTGTTGCCCGAGGTCGTGGTCTCGGCCAGGGTGCCGGCCGAACTGCGCGGCGAGCTGGCCGAGGTGCTGGTGCGGGCCGAGGCGCCGTGGACGATGAGCAATGTCGGTGAGGTGCGGGTGGCGGCAGACCGGCCGGCCGGGGCAGCGGTCGCCGTCGCGCACGTTGCCGGCGCGAGCAGCGTGAACTAGGAGGAGACGATGAAGAGCAACCCGATGCTGACCCGGTGCCCGGTCTGCCGGTCCCGGATGACGGTATCCGAGCTGAAGTGCGAGGATTGCGGGGTGGCGGTGCGCGGCCGGTTCGAGGTGCCGGCGCTGTGCCAGCTGCCGCGCGAGCTGTACGACTTCCTGTACGTCTTCGTGCGCAACCGCGGGGTCATCCGCGAGGTCGAGCGCGAGCTGGGGCTGTCGTACCCGACGGTCCGCGCCCGGCTCGACGCGGTGCTGGCCGCGCTGGGCGAGAACGCGGCCGCGGGCGCGCCCGCGGTGGACCGGGAGGAAATCATCGCCCGGCTCGAGCGGGGCGAGCTCGGCGCCGAGGAGGCCGAGCGGCTGCTGCGCGGCGAGGGCGAAACGGAAACGGAGGAATGAGATGAGCGAGGAAAGGTCGAGAATCCTGAAGATGCTCGAGGACGGCCGGATAACCGCGGACCAGGCGGCCCGGCTGATCGAGGCGCTGGGCTCGGGCCG
>JAFGQF010000275.1 GCA_016935775.1 Caldifarciminota bacterium | reverse complement strand
GCGCGGGACATGACCCATTGTCAGTCCTCTGAAATGGGATCGTGTCCCAAGCCCTGGGTGGCGGTAATCCTCGTGTCCCCGTTCTGCCGCACCGTGACCCAAGCCGGGCGTAATTCGTTACTGCGTCCCCGGAATTACCCGGGTGCTGCTTGTCCAGATTGAACAGGAGCGCCTTGGTGGGTTCGACCTGCTTCACGAGTTCCGCAGGATGTGAGCAAGGTAGTATCGGCATGGGTTCAATATAGACGTGCTTCTTCTTCGGTCAAGCGTGACCCGGCTTCTCGTGGGAACCGGGTCGTGTCCTCGTTCTGCCCTACGAGCGGCCGCAGGTGTCGTGTCCCCGTTCTGCCGCACCGTGTCCCAAGCCGGGCGTAATTCATTATTGCGTCCCCGGAACTACCCAGCTCTTTGTCTCCGGAATTCCCCCGCTACTCTATGACGGTGACTGTGCCTCGCCAGTGCTCGGGCCGCTCGCCGCCGTGTCGCACTTCGCAGCGATAGAGGTAGACCCCGGGTGAGACCCGTCTGCCTTCCCTGGTCCTGAGGTCCCAGCGAATTGTCTCGCTGCATGCGTCCGTGAACCAGACGCACCGCCCTGCAGCATTGAACACGGTCAATGAGGCAATGCCGTCCCCGGCCCGGGCTGCCGAGAAGCACACCTTTCCTGCCGCCGGGTTCGGAATGGGGCCTCGCACCGCTGAACCGGCAACCGGGCCGACCGGATGCTCCGCTATCGGGCCGGTGCGCGGGAAGCCGCTGGCGAAATAGACTCCGTAGGTGGTTGGCCGTGCCTCCCACCACGAGATGTAGACAGAGGACTGAGGGTCGGCCGCAAGCAGCGGATTTCCCCCGTGCGTCGAGGAGGCCGTGTTGAGTTTGTATATTCCGGAGAACGAAGTGCCGCCGTCAAACGAGCAGCGGAAGTAGACCTGGGGGTAAGTTCCGGACGGGTTAGCCTGGTGCCAGGTGACGAATATCCGCTGCGGTTCAGCAAAGGCGATATTCGGCACGTCCGAGGGTCCGAGCTGCAGCGAGTCAACCCGGGTGTGCCCAAAGAAACTCGCGCCTCCGTCCGTGCTTCTTGACAGGTAGACCTGATGGTCACCCGAGCTGCGGTCCTTGTAGACAATCCAGATGTTCGTACCCGCGGAATCGACGGCCACAGACGGGAACGTGCCATGCGTCCCACCGGCGAGGTCGACTCTTGTCTCCGGCAGGAACGAACTGCCGCCGTCGGTGCTCTTGGTGTAGTAAACGTGGAAGTAAGCTCGTGAAATATCCTCCCGGTCGTCTCGCCACGCAACGTGAACGGTCCCGCGTCTGTCCGCGGCCAACGTTGATACGCCGGCACGCAGGCGCGGTATATCCGGACTCAGCCGCTTCGCAGGCGAGAAGGTTCGGCCGCTGTCTACGCTCTTGGCGAAGAAGACAGCATACGACGTCAAGGTCGTGTCTGGGAAATCGGTCCACGTTGCATAAACTACCCCAA
Source organism: Caldifarciminota bacterium (assembly GCA_016935775.1). GTDB lineage: Bacteria > Hydrothermota > Tepidihabitantia > Tepidihabitantales > Tepidihabitantaceae > DSBX01. The sequence continues at coordinate 4,908 of JAFGQF010000275.1, read as the reverse complement.
GCCAGTCGCACGCAAGCACCGGCGCCTGCGGAAAGATCCCCTCAGGGCCATCTATTCTGGCTCGTTGAAAGTAACTCTGCCCTCCATTCGTGGACTTGGCGCAGTAGGCATGCAGACCTGTTGCCGAGCTCTCCTGCCACGCGCAGTAGAGAGAACCGCCGCTGTCGAGCGCAAGCGAGGGATACCAAGCCCAGCCGCCAAGCGGGTTGCTGTCAACGCGCACCGGCGCCTGGAAAGTCGCGCCGCCGTTGGCACTGCGGGAAGAATAGATGTGGGGCTGGTTACCGCTTTCCTGCGTGCCCATCCAGACAACAACGACCAGGCTGCTTTCGACTACTACTGTATGGCCGCTGCTGAATCCGGTGTTGGCCGAGTCAGAAAGTCTGATCCGACTTCCGAACTCGTACTCCTGAGCGTGCGGCGCCGAGACGACAACGATCCCTGCGCAAAAGAGGGCCTTGGTTATCGACATTTCGTCACCCCGTACCGGCTACTCGTAGTTGCCGTATATCTTGATGTTGAGCGTGTACGTCGTGCCCTGGTCAACTGGATAGGTCAGGGCCACTTCATAGACGACCGAGGCGCCTCGATTCAGGGCGATGAGGTTCGCGTTTACCACCGCAGAGCTGAACGGTGGGTCAGTTGCAGCAGACCCCTCGGCGATGATGCTGAACTCGATTCTGTCAATGAGTTCGGTGAACATGCCTCCGGTCTCGTCTCCGTAACCGACGACGAGACTCACTCGAGCGTAGGGCGTACCTTCCTGGTTTACCACGAAGCCAGTGGTCACGGCCTGCCTTGGTGGAGGCGGCGGTGGTGGAGGCGGCCAAAGTGGCAGGATGTCCACATTCGACCATCCCGCTGTATCTCCCCGTTTCGACTTCACGGGGACGTTCAGATTCAGTTGCAGATTAGGCATGCTCCCTCCTTGTTACCGGTGACGCTAACCTATTTCGAGAGCGCGTCAAGATGTCGGATACCATCTGTTGCATCACCCGCATCGTAGCGCGACGGCCGGGTTTGTCAAGCGGCGGGGCGGGGCGTCTTGACTGTCGGGCGTTTGGCGTTACACTTGCGCCCGTGAGGTTAAGACTATGAGCAATAAGCATTTGAACGTCGTGCTGTTGGGGCCGCCCGGGTCGGGCAAGGGCACCCAGGCCGAGCTGCTGCGGGACAGGCTGGGGTTCGTGCATTATTCGACCGGCGAGGTGTTTCGCGACCATATCAAGCGCCAGACGACGGTTGGGCTCGAGGTGCAGGAGTACGTGACTTCGGGGAAGCTGGTGCCGGACGAGGTGGTGCTGGAGGCGGCAAACGCTTTCGTGTCCGAGCACGTGCTGGACAAGGTGGTGTTCGACGGGTTCCCGCGGACCATCCCGCAGGCCGAGGGGCTGGACCGGGTGCTGGAGGCGCACGAGCAGAAGGTTGATTATTGCGTGCTGATTGACCTTGAGGACGACGAGGTGGTGCGCCGGCTTTCCGCGCGGCGGCAGTGCCGGAAGTGCAACCGGATTTTCAACCTGACTTTCAGCCCGCCGAAGAGCGAGGGCGTGTGCGATGCCTGCGGCGGCGAGCTGTACCAGCGCGAGGATGACCGGGAGGAGACGATCCGCGACCGGCTGGCGGTGTACCACGAGCAGACCGAGCCGCTGGTCGAGTACTACCGGGACCGGTTCGTGCTGGAGCGGGTTGACGGCGCGATTGGCCGCGACCGGGTGTTCGCCGAGTTGCGGAAGCTGTTGGTCCCGGATGACGAGGACTGAACCGGGGGGCTCCTGGCCGTCCATATCAAGAACCGGCGCGAGATTCGCGGGATGCGCGACTCGGGCCGGATTTTGGCCCGGGTGTTGAAGCTGGTGGCGCGCGAGATTGCCCCGGGGAAGACGCTGGCCGAGCTGGACCGGGCGTGCGAGGAGTTGATTCGTTCCGAGGGCGGGGAGCCGACTTTCAAGGGCTACCGCGGGTTTCCGTGCGCGACCTGCATCAGCATCAACGAGGAGGTGGTCCACGGAATCCCGGGCGAGCGCCGGCTTGAGCCCGGCGACCTGGTGAAGGTGGACTGCGGGGTGACGCGCAACGGCCTGATTACCGACGCGGCCCGGACTTACGAGGTGGGCGACGTTGGGCCCCAGAAGCACGCGCTGGCGCTGGCGACCGAGGAGGCGTTCCGGGTGGGCATCGAGCAGGCCCGGGCCGGCAACCGGGTGTCGGACATCGGCGCGGCCGTCGAGGAGTTCGTCGAGGAGAGGGGTTACTCGGTGGTGCGCGACCTGTGCGGCCACGGGGTGGGCCGCGAGCTGCACGAGGAGCCGTCGGTGCCGAACTACGGGCGGCCGGGCAAGGGCATCCGGCTCGAGGCCGGGATGACGCTGGCAATCGAGCCGATGGTGAACCTGGGGCGGTTCGAGGTCGAGACCGAGGCGAACGGCTGGACCGTCGTCACGAAGGACCGTTTGCCTTCGGCCCATTATGAGAATACAATACTGGTGACCGACGGGGCGCCGGAAATCCTGACGCTCAAGGAATGATGAACTGCAAATGATGAATGAAGTGCTGAACGATGTCTAAGAAAGACGACCTGATCCAACTCGAGGGCGTGGTCAAGGAGTGCCTGCCGAGCGCGACCTTCCGGGTCGAGCTGGACAACAAGCACGAGGTGCTCGCCCACATCTCGGGCCGGATGCGCAAGCACTGGATTCGCATCCTGCCCGGGGACCGCGTGACCGTCGAGTTCTCGGTCTATGACCTGAACCGGGGCCGGATCATCTACCGGTTCAAGTAGAGGAGCGGTGACGAGATGAAGGTAAGAACATCGGTCAAGAAGCGCTGCGCCCACTGCAAGATCGTCAAGCGCAAGGGCGTGGTCCGGGTCATCTGCAAGCGCGACCCGACCCACAAGCAGCGCCAGGGCTAGCGCAAGCCGTCTTGGGCAACGCGACCAGCGGACCCCGGCCTTCGCTGCGGGGTCCGCTTCGCTCGTGATGGCGGGGAAGCGCAGTCGCCGGCCGAAGTTCGTGTTCGTCACCGGCGGCGTGGTCTCGGCGCTGGGCAAGGGCATCGCCACCTCGTCCATCGGCCTGCTGCTGAAGGCGCGCGGGCTGGACGTGGTGCCGCTGAAGTTCGACCCGTACATCAACGTGGACCCGGGGACGATGAGCCCTTTCCAGCACGGCGAGGTCTACGTGACCGAGGACGGGGCCGAGACCGACCTCGACCTCGGGCATTACGAGCGGTTCATTGACCGGAACCTGACGCGCGACAGCAACCTGACGTCGGGCCAGGTCTACCTCTCGGTCATCGAAAAGGAGCGGCGCGGCGAGTACCTGGGCCGGACCATCCAGGTGGTGCCGCACATCACCGGCGAGATCAAGGACGCCATCCGCCGGCTGGGCGACGCCCACGACGTGGTACTGGTCGAAATCGGCGGCACGGTCGGCGACATCGAGGGGCTGCCGTTCATGGAGGCGGCCCGGCAGTTCGCGCTCGAGGAGGGCCGGGAGAACGTCTTCTTCATCCACCTGACGCTGGTGCCCTATGTCCGGGCCGCGGGCGAGTTCAAGACCAAGCCGACCCAGCACTCGGTGAAGCAGTTGCGCGACATCGGCATCCAGCCCGACGTGGTGATGTGCCGGGCCGAGCAGCCGCTGCCCAAGGACGCGCGCGCCAAGATAGCGCTGTTCTGCAACGTCCGGACCGAGGCGGTCGTCGAGGCGACCGACGTGGACAACATCTACAAGATCCCGCTGGTCTTCCACCGCCAGAAACTCGACGCGCTCATCTGCCGCGGCCTGAAACTGAGGACCCCGAAGCCGGACCTGACCCGCTGGACCGCGCTCGTGCTCGCCGCCGAGCACCCGGAGGCCGAGGTCGAGGTCGGGATTGTCGGCAAGTACGTCGGGCTGCACGACGCGTACAAGTCGGTCATCGAGTCGGTCCAGCACGCCGCGGCCGCGGCCGGGGTCAGGGCGAGGGTGCGCTGGCTCGAGGCCGAGGAGTTGACTCCCGGGCTGGTGGCGGAGAAGCTGCGCGGCCTCTGCGGGGTGATAGTGCCGGGCGGGTTCGGGATGCGGGGGATGGAGGGCAAGATCGAGGCGATCCGGTGGTGCCGCGAGAACCGCGTGCCCTACCTGGGCCTGTGCGTCGGGCTGCAGGTGGCGGTGACCGAGTTCGCCCGCAACGTCTGCGGCCTTGTTGGCGCGAACTCGACCGAGTTCAACCCGCGGACCCGGCACCCGGTGATCCACCTGCTGCCGAGCCAGCGCGGCGTGCGCCAGAAGGGCGGCACGATGCGGCTCGGCGCGTGGCCGTGCCGGCTGGAGCGGGGCACGGTGGCGGCCCGCTGCTACCGGTCGCTGTCGGTGGACGAGCGCCATCGCCACCGTTACGAGGTGAACAACCGCTACCTGCCGGTGTTCAGGAAGCACGGGCTCGTCGCCTCCGGCCGGTCGCCGGACGGCAAGCTGGTGGAGATAGTCGAGCTGCGCGACCACCCGTTCTTCGTCGCCTGCCAGTTTCATCCCGAGTTCAAGTCCCGGCCGCTGCGGCCGCACCCGCTGTTTGCCGGTTTTATGAAGGCTGCCCGTGAGCTGGCTCGCGTTCGCGCTGAGGCTGACCCGGGCACTGCCGGCTAGCGCCGCGGTCGCCCTCTCCCGGACAATCGTCCTGTCGTACCTGGCCCTGCGGCCGGACTGCCGGCGTGAAATCAGGTCGAACCTGCGGCTGGTGCTGGGCCGGGATGATGCCTGGTTCTGGGTGAGGAACGGCTGGCGCGTGGGGCGGAACCTCGCGCTGATGGCCGGGGCCGGCCGGGCCCGGGCGCGAGAACTGGTTGACAATGCGACCATCAGGTGGGACAATGGTGCGCGGCAATTGATGGAACGTGACTTGCATAAGGTGATGGCTTCCTTT
>JAFGQF010000274.1 GCA_016935775.1 Caldifarciminota bacterium | reverse complement strand
GGCCTGTTCGAGGACACCGCCATCTTCGTCGTGCTCGGCGCCAACATCTTCTGGATAACCATCCCGCGCATTATCCTCGCGGTCCTCGTCACCTGGGTCCTGAGCCTGGTGCTCAAGGAAAAGCCCGCCCCCGCCCGCCACCGAAGCCGACAATAGTCCGGGGTGAAGCCCGGGCTTGACAACTGCGGTTCCGGGCCGCAACATACGGTGTGAGGAGCTGCCGGTGACGGAAAACGGCCAGAGGAGGTTGAAGTAAAGCAGCAACCGGACCGACGCAGGGGCACGACGAGGGCCGAGAACAAGGCACCGTACACCCAAGATGGCGTGCAGAACTGGGTGGAGAAGACGCTCGTCCGAGCAGGCGCACTCAAGGCGCGGGAGGTACGCTACGAGCGGGGCCGCGACGGGCTGACCGTGGAGTTCCGCCGCGGCAGCCGCGTGCTCGAAACCGCGGGACCGGAGAAGCGCTACCATGACGAGGTCATTCCCCGGCTCGAGAAGATGGGCCAACAGGGCCTGCCCCGCAGGTGCCGGGGCGAGACCGGCCGGTTCCTGACCGTCCTGGACAACCGCGAGTGGAACACACCCATCTTCCGCACCCGGCACCGGAACGGCGAACGGATGGTCGTGCGCTTCACCAGCTCGAAGCCCTGCAAAGGCGTCAGGTAGAACCGCGGACTGAGGAAGACCAAGGGCGCCGCTCGCTGCGTTCGGAGCCGGCCGGTTGGCGCCCCAGGCTCGGAGCGACGATCCGGCTCGGCCATGACCCGGCGCGCTTCTTGACCTTCCCTGACCCCCTCGTAACATTCCCCGAGTTCGACCCGTGAAGAACAGGAAGCGCCGTCCCGAACGTTTCGCAAAGCCGACGCCGCAGCCCGCGGCGCCGCTCACCGTCCCGTTCTCTCCCCGCGCCCGCAAGGTGTTCGACCGGGCGGTCCCGTTCCTGCTCGTGCTCGTCGTCCTGCTCGGGCTCGGGCTGCGCGCCGTTGACCTCAAGGCCGACCCGCCGCCCGACCTGAGCTGGTCCACCGCCCACTACTCGGACGAGGGGATGAACAATTACTCGGCCCGGAACATGGCGCTCTACGGCACCTGGAAGACCGACGACTTCCTGCCCTTCGTCATCTACCCCTTGACCAACATCCTCGTCGCCCTCGCCTTCAAGCTGTTCGGGCTCGGCTTTCTCCAGGTCCGGCTGGTGTCGGTGCTGGCCGGCGTGGCCGGGGTCCTGGTGATGTACCTGCTGGTCCGGCGCGAGGCCGGTCGGCTCGCGGGACTCATCGCCGGGCTCGCGCTGGCGGCCTGCTACCCGCTGGTGATGTACTCGCGCCTCGGGATGGTCGAGACCGTCCAGATTCTCTTCCTGCTGCTGACCGGCCTGTTCTACTCGCGCGGGCTCGAGCGGCCGCGGGAGATGGCGCTATCGGGCCTGTTCGCGGCCGCCACCGTGCTGTTCGTCAAGGTGTCGGCGGTGTTCATCGCGCCGGTGATGGTGGCGCTGTTCGCGTGGCAGTTCTTCGCGGCCCGGCGCGCGCCGAACCCGGCCCCCGGCTTCGGCCGCGGCCTCGGGTTCTGGTTCGCGGGCGTGGGCGCGGCCGCGCTGGCGTGGTTCTTCGTCGTCTTCCTGCCCTACCGCGCCGACTACTTCGAGTACGTCCTGCGCCACTCGCTCGAGGCGCCCGCCGGCCACCCGGTCAGCCTGGTGAACTACCTGGTCAACACCTTCTCGACCGGCGCGACCTCGGGCGTCGGCTCGGACCCGCTGGTCTTCTTCCTCGACAGCGGCACGTTCCGGGCCTGGTTCCGGCTCATCCCGAAGCTGCCGGTCATCGCGCTGGTCGGCTACCTTGCCCTGCCCCGGCTCGCGTCCCGGCCCGGGCTGCGCTACATCCTGCTCTGGTTTGTCGCCGGCGTGCTGATGCTCGGCTGGATGAACTACCGGCCCCCGCGTTACGAGATCGTATTCGTGCCGGCGCTCGTCGTCGCCTTCGCGGTCGCGGTCGGCCGGGTCGTGAGCGACGGCATCATCAAGCCGGCATCCCGGCCCCGGCTCTGGCGCGCCGGCCTCTGGGCGCTCTGGCTCTGGCCGCTGGTCTTCCAGCTGACGCTCTATTCGGGCGTGCTCGCCGACGAGGTCGCGGTCGGCTTCGACCTGCCGGTCCTGCTCATCACGCTGGCCGCGTCGGTGCTCGTGGCCGGCATCGGCTACCTCGTTGCCCGGTTCCTGCGCCGCGAGGTCCGGCTCCGGCCGCTCTGGCCGCGGATTGGCGTCGCGGCGGTGCTGCTCGGCGTGCTGCTCTGGTCCGACATCGGCCGCTGGCTCACCTGGTACCGGACACGCGAGCACGCGCTGGTGGAGTACTCCGAGCATCTCGACTGGATCCTGCCCGAGGGCGCGGTCCTCGCCGGAAGCTGGGCCCCGACCCTACTGATGCAGTCGCGCCGGAAGGCGCTCTGCATCACCGACTGGGCCAACAACGACGACCCGCTCGGCCGGTTCCGCGTCACCCATCTCATCAGCCGCGAGGACGCCTACGAGCAGAAGCTCTTTGACCGGCTCTACCCCGAGACGATGCTCCAGTCGCCGGTGCTCCAGAGCTACCTGGTCCGCGGCTTCATCCTGACCGTCCACGAGCTGCCGCAGTCCGCCGGCCGGCAATGACCGGCGACCCGCGTCGCGTCGCGCCCCGCCAGCTGGTCCACATCGGTCTCGGCGCCGCGCTCGGCGTCGCGCTCTACCTCGCGCCGCTGCCCGGCCTGCCCGAGCCGGCCCGGCGCTGCCTGGCCATCCTCGCGGTCGCCACCTGGCTCTGGGTGACCGAGGCGATACCGCTCTACGCCACGTCGCTGCTGGTCGTCCTGCTCGAATCGGTGCTGCTCACCGGCCCGCTCAAGGTCGGGCCGAAGCTGTTCATCGCCCCGCTCTTCGACCCGGTGATAATGCTCTTCCTCGGCGGCTTCGTGCTGTCGCACGCGCTCGCCCGCTACAACCTCGACGTCCGGCTCGCCCACGCCATCCTCGGCCGGACCGGCACCCGGCCCGGCTCGGTGCTGTTCGGGATGATGTTCGTGGCCGCCTTCCTGTCGATGTGGATGTCGAACACCGCGGCCACCGCGCTGCTCATCGGCCTGGCCCTGACCGTAATCCGCCGGCTGCCCGCCGACGAACCGTTCAGCGTCGCGCTGATTCTCGGCATCCCGTTCGCCGCCAACATCGGCGGCGTCGCCACGCCGATCGGCACCCCGCCCAACGCGATGGCGCTCGGCATCCTCGCCGAGCACGGCATCCGTGTCTCATTCCTGAAGTGGATGGCAATCGGCCTGCCGGTCGCCGCGCTGCTGTTCCTGCTGCTCTGGTGGCTGCTGGCCCGGCTCTTCCCGGCCCGGGCCGGCCGCATCGAGCTCGACCCGCCCGAGCGCGGCCGGCTTGACCAACGCCAGTGGCTGGTGGTCGGGGTTTTCGCCGCCACCGTCCTGCTCTGGCTGACCGCCGAGCTGCACCGGCTGCCGGCCGCGGTGGTGGCGATGGTGCCGGCGGTGGTCTTCACCGGGCTGCGCGTCCTCGACCGCGAGGACTTCGGCCGCATCGGCTGGGACATCCTCATCCTGATGGGCGGCGGCCTGTCGCTCGGCGTGGCCATCCGCGAGAGCGGGCTCGCCGCCTGGCTGCTCAGCCTGCTCCACGTCGGCGGGGTCAACCCGCTGCTGCTCACCGCCATCGTCACGCTGGTGGCGATGGTCGTCACGACATTCATCTCCAACACCTCGACCGCGGCGCTGCTCCTGCCGCTGGTCGCCGGCCTGACGCCCCACCCGGTGCTGCCGGTCATCGCCTGCGCCATCGGCGTGTCGGTCTCGATGGTCCTGCCGGTCTCGACCCCGCCCAACGCCATCGCCTACGGCTCCGGTCTGGTCAGCGTCCGGACGATGGCGCGGGTCGGCATCATCCTCTCCGCTGTCGGGCTGGTCGTCGTCGTGCTCGGGGTGCTGGGCCTGACCCGGCTGCTCGGCTACCCGACCTGAACAGGAGGCATTCTTGGAAAGCGTCAAGGTGGAACAGTGCCCGCAATGTCACGGCCGGAAGATGAACAACTGCGCCTGGGTCCGCACCGGCGAACCGGTCCGGGTCTACGTGCGCTGCGCCGACTGCGGCGCGTTCGTCGCGCGTTACACCCTCCTTCGCTACACCTCGGAGCAGACCTACGAATCGCTGCTCCGCAACCTGCGCCGGTTCTCCTACGCCTCGGGCAAGCGTTGCCTGCAGGAAATCGAGGAGTTCGGCACCACGGTTTCAGCCGAGTTCGAGCGGGTCTGCCGCCTCGCCGACAAGCAGCCCGAGCAGCGGCCAATCGTCGAGCTGATCCGCGACGCCCGCGCCGAGAGCTGCGACCCCGAACAGTAGCCGGGACGGTCAGTGCCGGTGCGCGGGTGAGTCCCGGCGCACGAACAGCAGCGGGAAGGCGATGTCCGAGAAGGTGCACGGCACCCAGACCGCCACCAGCAGGAAGACGAACAGCGCCAGGTACTTGGGCAGCGACAGCGACCCGTCGAGCGCCATCCCGAAATGGGCCAGCGACGCGACGGTGCTCAAGAGCACGTGGGCGAAGTGCGGCACCCGGGTCATCGGCCGGAAGTAGGAAATGGCGATGCCGACGAGCGCCGCCGGGTTCACGAGGTACCAGAACTCGATGAACCCGATGTGCGGGTGGCCGTGGAGCCCGAGCAGCCGCTCGCCCAGGAACGGTATCACCGAGTCGCTGAGCGTGCCGATGCCCACCGAGCCGAGGTAGCCAACCACCAGCAGCAGCAGCGGATTGCACTTGAACCGGTCGCCGACGCACTTGTAGAGCCCGTACATCGAGGCGGTGGCGGTCGCGCTCGCCAGCACGTGCAGCGGGTGAAAGGTTGCGAACAGCCGGTGCGACACCGCCTCGGGCAGCCGGCCCAGCGGTATCAGCAGCAGCACGCCCAGCACCGCGCCCGCCAGGGTCCAGGGCAGGTGGTGTTTCAGTTCGTGCAGGATGCGCCGTACCATCGTTATCTCCCCCGTCGCCGGCAATCGCCGCACAGGCCCTCGACCTGCATCCGGTGGCCGGTTACCCGGAACCCGGTCCGGCGCTCGATGTCGCGCCGCTGGCTCGCCGGAAAAGCGCAGCCGACCACCTCGACCCGGCCACAGCCGGTGCAGACCAAATGGTGGTGATGCCGGCCCGGCTCGGCACGGCAGGCCGCGTAACTCAGCACCCGGTCGTCCCGTTCGACCCGGGTGAGGAGCCCGGTCCCGGCAAGTTCGTCCAGTATCCGGTACGTGGTCGGCAGCCCGAGTCGGCCGAGCGCGGGACGGAGCCGTTCCCGCACCTCCTCCGGCGTCATCGCCCGGCCGGACTCAAACAGCAACCGGGCCGCGGCCAGGCGCCGGGGCGTAACCTTCAGTCCCTGGTTGCGGAGGGTCTCAGCGACCGATTCCGGGCTCATGATAGATAGAAATCACTTCTATCTATCCTAGGCCCGGTTCGGCTCCTGTCAAGCCGGGCCGGCCGCCTTACAGCCCGCGCAGCAGCGCGAACAGCGTGCGCAGCGGCACGCCGGTCCCGCCCGCCGGCAAGTAGTCGCGCGCCGAATCGTTCCAGGCGGTGCCGGCGATGTCGAGGTGCAGCCAGGGGACCTTGTCGGCCACGAACTCCTTGAGGAAGAGGCCGGCGGCAATCGTCCCCGCGACCCGCGGCTTGCCGGTGTTCTTGATGTCGGCGACCTTGCTCTTGAGGTGGGAGCGGTAGCTGTCGGGCAGCGGCAGTTGCCAGAAGCTCTCGCCGGTCTGCCGGCCCAGCTCGACCAGCTTGTCAATGGTCGCCTGGTCGGTGCCCATCACCCCCGAGACCTCGTCGCCGAGCGCGATGACACAGGCGCCGGTCAGGGTCGCCATGTCGAGCATCAGGTCCGGCTTCAGTGTCGAGCCCCAGGCCAGCGCGTCGGCCAGCACCAGCCGGCCCTCGGCGTCGGTGTTCAGCACCTCGACCGTCTTGCCGCCGTAGTGGCGGATGACGTCGCCCGGCTTCTGGGCGCCGCCGCCCGGCATGTTCTCGGCCAGCGGCGCCAGGCCGTGGACCTCGACCGCGAGGTCGAGATGACCCAGCAGCCGGAACAGGCCGAAGACCGCCGCCGCTCCGGCCATGTCGCACTTCATCGTGTCCATCCCGGTCGCCGGCTTGATGCACAGCCCGCCCGAGTCGAAGGTGATGCCCTTGCCGATCACAACGACCTTCTTCTTCGGCGCGCCCTTCGGCCGGTAGCGGAAATGAACCAGGCACGGCGGCTCGTGCGAGCCCGCGCCGACCCGCAGGATGCCGTTCATCCCCTCGCGCACTAGGTCGTCCTTGCGCAGCACCTCGACCGTCACCCGGCCCGGCTTCGCCAGCCAGTTGGCCAGCTCGGCCATCATCTCCGGCGCCTTTCGGCTCGGCGGCTCGTTGACCAGGTCCCGGGCATATCGCACCGCCTCGCACAGCTTCGTGGCCTCGTCCACCGCCCGGGCCAGCGCCGGCGCCGGCTTTCCCGGCGCGACGACCTTGAGCTCGGCCGGCGGCCGGCTCTCGTCCGGCTTCGCCTTGCGGTGCTCGGTGTACCGGTAGCCGGCGAGCAGCATCCCTTCGACCGCGGCCGCGGCGAACCCGGGCAACCCACCCGGCACGCCACTTGCTTCGGGCAGCAGCAGCCCGAGCTCGACCGCGCCGAGTGCCTCGGCCTGCTTCAGCGCCCCGGCCGCCGCGACGCGAACCCGCTCGGGCTCGAACTCGGCCCGCTTGCCCAGCCCGGCAACGACCAGCCGCCGCCTGCCCTGGTTTGAGCGCAACAGCGCGGTCTTGCCCTTCTGGCCGCGGAACCCCTCTTCCTCCGCGACCGCCAGGAACCGCTTCGCCTCGGCCCGGCTCATCCCGGGCAGCGAGTCCGCGCCCTCGAAAACGAGCGCGGCCGCGAACTTGCCCCGCCACTGCCTTCCGCCGATGACTTCGACATTCACGAGAACTCCTCTCGGGTCTGGTCCGATCTAATCCGAATCCTAGTAGGGCCGGCCCCGCCCCAGCTCTCGCCAGTAGCGGAACAGTTCCCGGCAGTCCCCGGCCCGGAATCCCGAAACCAGCTCGATACCGTCCCGGCCCTCGTGCCGCATCACGTCGGCCGGTATCACCAGCTCGTTGAAGCCCGCGGCCCGGGCGTCGGCGATGCTCGCGCCGAACACGATCCGGCCGACCCGCGCCCAGTGCGCGGCCGCGTAGCACATCGGGCACGGCTCGCAGGTCGCGTAGAGCGTGCTGCCCGACAGGTCGATATTCCCGACCGCGCGGCACGCCTCGCGGATGGCGTTCACCTCGGCGTGGGCGGTCGCATCGGTCTCAAGCCAGACACGGTTGTGCGCCACCGCCAGCACCCGGCCGTCGCGGGTGATGCTGCATCCGAACGGCGTCTGGCCGGCCTCGACACCCCGGCGCGCCGCCGCGATTGCCAGCCCCATCGCCTCCTCATCCGAGGAAACGGTCTGCGGGATGACCGGCTGCTCGCTGCTCACGGCCCTAGATGTCTACCCGGACTTCAGCCCGAGTCAAGCGCGGGGCGGGCTTGCGCCCGCCCCACGATCAGACCAACAAGCTCCCGGCTAACGGCTGACCACCAGTTTCTGCCGGGTCGCGGTACCGTCCACCGCCAGCCGGACAAAGTAGACGCCGCTGGCCAGCTCGCGGCCCAGGGCGTCGCGACCGTTCCAGCTCACCCGGTGCTCACCCGGCTCCTGCCGGCCGTCCAACAGCCGCCGGACCTCGCGGCCGGTACGGTCGTACACCGCCAGCCGCACCTCGGCCGCGCGGGCCAGGCCGAACCGCACCTGCGCCGCGGCCCGCGCCGGGTTGGGCCAGATTGCGAGCCGGGCCGCACCGATGCCCAGGGGCCCGGTCTCGCCCTCGACCACGCCGGTCACCGGCTCGTCGGTCGTGTAGCGAATCGCCCGGCCGGCGGCAATCGCCGGGCAGCCGCG
>JAFGQF010000273.1 GCA_016935775.1 Caldifarciminota bacterium | reverse complement strand
GAGGATGCCTTCGGCGAGGAGAACAGCTCGGTGGCGTGGTCGCCGGATGGCGAGTACATCTACGAGCTGGGCGAGGACGGCACGGTCGTGGTGTACGAGAGCTACCTCGGTTTCGAGGAGGACGAGTTCGAGCTGACCCGGTGGAGCGAAGAGCACGGCTACGACTTCGCGCTGGCCGCGTCGGACAAGTACCTGTTCACGTGGGACGAGGGCGGGGTGGTGTATGTCCACGGGCTCGACGGCAGCTACGTGACCCGGTTCGAGCTGCCGCGCGACGGGTTCGGGTTCTCGCTGTCGTGGGCGAACGGGATGCTCTGGATTGCCGAGGATGCCGACGGGGGCGAAGACGGCGCGACCGGGCACTGGTACGGCTACAAGCTGAAAGGGCTGAAGTAGGGCGCGAGGAAGCAAACACCAAGAGCACCAAGGACACCAAGGTGCGGAACGGGACCGGCGCTGCAAGCCCGGAGCACAGGGGCGGCCGGTGGTGAAGCAGGAGACAGAAGGACCAGCGACAGCAAGACCGGGGGATGGCAAGTACGCGTCCATCCCGGCCGAGACCGACGCGGTGGCACGGCAGGTGGTTGACGCCGTCGTTAAGATCCACAAGTCGCTGGGACCGGGGCTGCTCGAATCGGTGTACGAGACCTGTCTTGTCCACGAGTTGCGCAATCGCGGCCTGAACGTGGAGTCGCAGGTCAGGGTGCCAATCCGCTACGACGGCGTCGAACTTGAGACCGGGCTTCGCCTGGACCTGCTGGTGGAAGGACGGGTGGTGGTCGAGGTCAAGGCGGTTGAGCGGATGCTGCCGGTCTTCGAGGCACAGCTCTTGACTTACCTGCGGTTGAGCGGCAAGCGAGTCGGGTTGCTGGTCAATTTCACCGTGGCCCGGGCGAAAGACGGCATCAAGCGAATCGTCCGGTAGCGTTGATACGGGTCCCGGCCGTCGTGACCGGTCCGGGCTTGGTGTCCTTGGTGTCTTGGTGTTGGCTTCCGGTCAGAGCCGGCGGATGGCGGGGTGGACCAGGTTGACGACCGCCAGGCTGACGAGGACCGCGCAGCCGCCGACCAGCGCCGATACCGGCGCGCCGAAGCGCTGGGCGATGGCGCCGGCGAGGAAGCTGCCGAAGGGGTAGATGCCGTTGAAGCTGAGCGCGAAGACGCTCATCACCCGGCCGCGGAACTCGTCGGGCGCCAGCTCCTGGATGATGCTGTTGGTGAGCGAGGCGACCGAGCTCTGGCAGAACCCGAGCGCGGCCAGCACCAGCAGGCCGGTCCGGAAGTCGCGCACCAGCCCGTAGACCAGCAGCAGCGTCCCGAGCAGCGCGGTGCCGGTGACGAGGATGCGGCCGCGGTGCCGCGTCCGGCTGATTGTCGCCAGCACGAGCACGCCGGTGAGCGCGCCGACCCCGAGGCTGGCCATCATCACGCCGTAGCCGCCCGGACCGGCGCCGAAGACGTCGCGGGCGAAGACCGGCATCAAGGGCAGGTAGACGATGCCAAAGCTGGAGAAGACCGCGATCATCACCATCAGCACGCGGATGTCCCGGTGCCGGCCGACGTAGCGCAGGCCGGCGCCGATGCGCCGCCAGATTGATTCGTCGGTGGGCGCGGGTGGCGCGTGTTCGAGCCGGACGAAGGCGAGGGCGATGATGATGGCGAGGAAGCTGGCGCTGTTGATGGCGAAGCAGCCGCCCGCGCCGATGACCCCGAGCGCGACGCCGGCGATTGACGGCCCGATGATGCGGGCGGCGTTGAAGACCGCCGAGTTGAGCGCGACGGCGTTGAGGACGTTGTTCCGACCGACCAGCTCGGGGACGATGGCCAGCCGGACCGGCGAGCTGGCCGCGGCTATGATGCCGGTGAGCGCCGAGATGACGAGGATGTGGCCGATGCGGATGACGCCGGTCCAGTAGAGTATTGCGAGAGCGAGCGCCAGCGCCGCGAGCAGCGCCTGGGCGATGACCATCAGGTTGCGCTTGTTGTAGCGGTCGGCGATGACGCCGGCGGGCAGCGAGATGAACAGCGCCGGCAGCCAGGTGATGCTGGTCTCGAGCCCGACGAGCAGGGGCGAGTTGGTGAGCTGGAGCACCAGCCAGCCGCGGGCGACGTTCTGCATCCACGTGCCGATGAGCGACACCGAGTTGCCGAACCAGTAGAGCCGGAAGTTGCGCGAGCGGAGCGCGGCAAAAGTGCGGGGCAGGATGCCGCCGGTGAAGAACCGGGTGAGCGGGCTGCCGGACTCGGGCGTGCGGCGGTCCTCGGCCACGGGCTAGAAGTCGGCGAACCCGGCGAAGTTGAGGCCCATCATCCACTTCGCGCTGTCCCAGTCCCGGGCGAAGACGAACTGCGGCTCGTCGCCGACCTGCCAGCGCCAGAGCGGGAACGCGGCGTAGAACCAGGCGAGCTTGAGCTTGACCCCGGCGGCAAGCCGCGGGCGCCAGAGCTCGGCGTCGAGCGGGTCGTCGGCGACGTTGCCGATGTCAAGGAACGGCCGGACCACCGGCACGGCGTCGAGTGACAGGTTGACGCCCCAGGCGTAGCGGCCGTGGATGTACCCGCCGGCCCAGCCGCGGCAGTTGACGTCGGAGTCGTAGTGCCAGTGCTCCTGGCCCGAGGCCCAGCCCTCGTAGGCCCAGCTCACCGGCTCGTCGGCGTCAGCGATGAGCCCGCCGGACAGGAAGAACTCGGCCTGCTGCGGCCCGGGGGCGGTGAGCGCGCCGAGGAAGAGCCGGCCGGTGACGCCGAAGTTGCGGGTCAGCCGCAGAGTGTGGACCTGTTCCAGGCTTGCCTTCCAGTAGTCGTGGTGGCCGCCGAGTTCGGTCAGCCCGGTGCCGAGGTAGACGGCGCCGTTGCCCCGGAGGTGTTTCCGGTTGTAGGAGTGGAGCAGGCGCAGGCCGATGTCCGAGGTGCGGGCCTCGTCCCAGGCGCGCGGGTCGCGGCCGACCCGGTCCTTGAGGTCCACGAGGTTCCAGGCGAGCTGGACGGTGGTGCCGGACTGGCGCAGTACCGGGCTCAGGCCCTGCTCGAAGATGACGTCGGCGCTGGCCATCTTGGCGGCGTAGCGGGCGGCGGTGATGACGCGCAGCCGGTTGGAGATGAAGTCGAGCGGGGTCTGGTACCAGGCGCCGCCCTGGAGCTGCTTGAGCTTCGTGGCCCAGAAGAGCGAGGCGGACCAGGAGTGGCGGCCGCGCAGCGGGCCGGCGTCGATGAACTGCCGGCCCTGGACCCAGCCGCCGAGCTGGAGCCCGTGGTAGCCGTCGTACCAGGGATAGGGGCCCCAAAAGAACTGGTAGGCATCGAAGTCGGGCAGGGCGAAGAGCGGGTGGACCCTGGTTCGGCGAGGCCAGTGGTTGTTCCAGCGGTCCGGCTCCAGCAGTTTTCCGTCCGGGTCGAGCGTGACCCGGCGCAGCCGCCGGTCGGCCGGGAACTCAAGCGTGCCGGACTCGGCGGCGAGGTCCCAGGTTCGACGTCGGGTGGTGCCGTCGGTAAAGAGCAGTTCGACTTCGACCGGCATCGTTATGCCGCCCCGGCGGGCGAGGTCCACTTCGATGTCCTCGCCCGTGCGGCGCGCGCCGGTGACCGCGTAGTCGCAGTGGCCCGGGTTCTCGAGCCAGCGGTCGAACAGCCAGTTGCAGTCGCGGCCCGCAGCCGCAGCGCAGGAGGCGACGAACGCTTCGCGGGGTGAGAGCGAGTCGCCGCGCCGGGCAAGATAGTCGCGGCAGGCCCGGTCGAAGGCATCAGGGCCGAGCTGGGCGCGCAGCATCAGCAGGTAGTTGCCGGCCTGGGAGAACCGCGCCTCGGAGTAGCTGAACGGGTTGGTGGTGTAGTCGAACTCGGGCCGGGCGATGGACCCGAGCACGCCGTTGGTGTGGGCGAGGTACCACGCGACACGGTGGTAGTAGTGGTCGCCCAGCCCGGCGAGCGGCCCGGCCCAGGCGAGGTCGAGCAGGTTGGTGTTGCCGTAGGTTTCCTCGAGCCAGCGGACCTCGGTCATCACCGCCGGCCCGATGCTCAGCCAGGACGAGCCGAGCGGTTCGGGTGCGGCCGGCTCCGAGAACCAGTGGAGCGCGACCTGGCGGCAGACCGAGCGTTCGAGCAGCCGGGTGAAGGGAATCCCGGTGGTGGTGACCGTGGCCAGGCCGGGGAAG
>JAFGQF010000060.1 GCA_016935775.1 Caldifarciminota bacterium | reverse complement strand
CTCGCGCTCGCAACCCTGCCGGCCGCCGTGACCATCGAGGACTTCGACGACGGCACGGTCTGGCTCCAGTCCTGGCCGGGCGAGGACGTCCATCCCGATTCCTGGTGTCTCGATTCGGTCAACACCTTCCTCGGCTCGCCCTACTCGCTCCGGCTCTGGGGCAACACCTGGAAGCTTGAACCCATCCGCGCCCGGCGGCTCGACTCGGCCTCGGTCTGGCGGGTCGCCTGCTTCCTCGACCGGCCGGGCGAAATCCAGGGCTTTGGCGTCTGCGACTCGACCCGCGCGCTCTTCTACTCGCTCCACGGCTCCGAGCAGGTCAACCCCGACTCGTGGGTCTTCGACTACCAGAGCGCGTTCGAGCCGGACACCTGGAACCTGCACCTCCTGCCGGTCGGCACGGACTGGCTCGACCGGTTCGGCTGCCTGCCGACAATCACCGGCCTGGTCTTCGTCAACGACCGCGACGACGACCCGACCGCGGTCGCGCTCTTCGACCTGGTGCAGGACATCACCGAAGACCTGCCCATCGCGCCCGCCTGCTCGATATGGCACGAAACCGGACCGGCGCTGGCCAACCCGGACGGCTCCTGGAGCGTCACGGTGCGCTTCCACTCGCGGATTCTCGACCCGGACAGCCCGGACCACGCCTTTCGCTGGTCGTTCGGCGACGGCGCCACCAGCCCGGACTCGCACCCGACGCATACCTACACCGTCTTCGACGACCACCGCTACACCGTCCTGCTCGAAGTCGAGGACGAAACCGGGCTGGTCGGCCACGCGTCCTGCCGGGTGACCGTTGACCCCGGCCCATCGAGCTTCCCGGCGCGGCTGACCTTCACCGGCGACTGGATGCTCGCCCGGCGCTACGAGCTGGCCGGCGGCATCATCGACACGCTCGGCCCCGAAGGCGTCTTCGATTCCATCCTGCCCTGGCTGGAGTCCGACCTGCTGGTCATCAACCTCGAATCCCCGCTCACCGACCAGGGCGAGCGCCACCCGACCAAGCCGATCGTCTTCCGCGGCCGGCCCACCAACGTCGCCGGCCTGGTCCACGCCGGCGTGGACATCGTCTCGCTCGCCAACAACCACGTCATTGACTACGGGCTCGACGGCCTGCGCCAGACCCGGCACCTGCTGGACTCGGTCGGCATCACCAGTTCGGGCGCGGGTCGGGACATCTACGAGGCCGCGCTGCCCGCATTCGCGGCCGTGTCGGGCCTGAACATCGGCTTCCTCGCGGCCTCGGACCGCACCGGCCAGTACGACAACTACCAGCCCTACCTGGGCGCCGGCTGGAACAAGCCCGGCTTCGCAAACCAGGACACGGCCCGGCTCTTCCGCCAGCTCGCCGGGCTCGGGCCGCTCGCCGACCTGCGGGTGGTCGAGCTCCACGCCGGCACCGAGTACTCGCCCGTCCCGCCCGAGGACGCGGGCGACGAGTTCTACTCGCCGCTTGCGGTCGCGCCCGTGGACGACGACCTTGTCATCCGGCGCCGGCTCATCGAGCAGGACGCGGACCTCGTCGTCTGCCACCACCCTCACATCCTCCAGGGCTTCGAGGTCCACCGCGGCCGGCTCATCGCCCACTCGCTCGGCAACTTCTGCTTCGACCAGGAGTACCCCGAGACCTATCCCTCGGTCCTGCTCCGCGCCCGGGCCGACAGCACCGGCTTCGCCGGGTTCACGGTGGTCCCGGTCTACATCGACGACTACATCCCGCGCCGGGCGCGGGGCGAGCTCGGCAACCACATCCTCGACAACCTCGCCCGCCGCTCGCGCGACCTCGGCACCTGGCTGCTGGTGAACCGCGACAGCGCGCTCGGGGAAATCGTCCTCGACACGCTCGGCGTCTCCCGCCACACCCGGACCCGGTCCGAGTCGCTGGCCGTCGTCCCGGACAGCGGCCGGCGCGTCTCCCCGCCGTTCCGGCTGCCCCTGCCCGGCGCGCTCTCCCGCGTGCTGGCGGTTTCGGGTGGCGGTGAACCCGGGGTGCGGTTCGGCCGCGGACTGCTCCCCTTCGGCAACTGCGAGGACGAGGGCTCGACCCTCTGGCTGTTCGACCAGGACGACGAAGGCTATGACACGCTCGCCGCGCGCGGCCGGCGGTCAATTCGCCAGCAGCGGCCCGAGGGAACCGGCACCCGCGTCACCAACCTCGAGGAACGGCTGGTCTGTCCTTCGGACACGCTGGAATACTCGCTCTGCGCCTGGCCCCGCGCCGACAACTCGGGCTTGGTTGACGCAGCGTTCCGCTGTTACTCGTCCCGTTCGGGCGGGTTACTGGCAACTCGCGACCTTGGCTCGGGCGTCACCGGCACAGCGGGCTGGCAGTTCTTCCACCGCGAATTCCGGCCCGCGGCCGGCACCGAATACTTCGACGTCTTCCTCACCAGCACCGGCCCGGACTCGGGCAGCGGGCTGGCCTGGTTCGACGACGTCTCGGTCATCGAGTGGGGCGAATGGCAGCCGGTGAACAGCCCGGTATTGCACGACTGGCCCAACGACATCCACTGGGTCCAGGTCCGCACCAGCGCCGAGCTCGACTCGGTCGAGCTGTCCTGGGAAGAGACCCTTGTTGACCCGCCGGTCGGCATCGGGCGCGCGCCCGGCCGCCTGCCCGCGCGCCGGCTCATCACGGCCCGGCCCGCGGTCTGCCGCGACGCCGCCCTGCTCGAATGCGAAATCAGGGTCGCCGGCCCGGTCCGGCTCGAGGTCTTCGACGCGCTCGGCCGCCGCGTCCGGTCGCTCGTTTCCGGCACGCGGGCGCCGGGCCGGTTATCGGTGAACTGGGACCTGCGCGACGACTCGAGAACGCTGGTCAGCGCCGGCGCCTACTTCTGCCGGCTCGAATCTGCGGCCGGCGAATCGACCGCCCGGCTGGTCGTCTGCCGGTAGTCGTTCCCTGTTCTGACTTCAGTGTTCTGACTTCTGGCTTCGCCCGGTGCGGGACAGCCTGTCCCGCTAGACCGGTCAACCGCACCAGAGCAGCGCGCCGGCGAACAGGACCAGCGCCAGCAAGCGGTACAGCATCATTCCTCCTCTCGTCACGAACCAGACTAGCGCCCGCGTCCTGCAGGTCAACCGGCCCGCGCCTTGCCCCGGCCGGCAGTTGGGATAGAATCCCGCGGAGCCGATGACCCGCTATCCATCCTCGAAACCCTGGACCCGCTGGTGGTGGTTCAACACCCGGATGACCGACGAAGGAATGCGCGGCCAGCTCGACTGGCTGCGCGCCGCCGGGTTCGGCGGGGTCGAGCTCGCCTTCGTCTATCCCCTGCCCGACCGCGACCGCGGCCCGAAGTGGCTGTCGCGCGAATGGTCCGAGCTCGTCGCCTCGGCCAAACGCCACTGCGACGCGCTCGGCCTCGGCTGCGACTTCACCTTCGGCACGCTCTGGCCGTTCGGCGACAGCCGGGTATCCCGGCGCGACTCGTCCCGCACCTTCAATGGTCCTTCGCTCCAGCGCCTGCGCCGTACCTGGGAGGCGCCGCGTGAGGGCCGGGTGCTCGACCATCTCAGCCCCGGCGCGCTCGACCGCTACTGCCGCCGCGTCGGCAAGGCGCTCGCGCCCGCGCTCAAGGGCGCGCGCTCCGGGCTGTTCTGCGACTCCTGGGAAGTCGAAACCCCGGGTCTCTGGTCCCGCGACTTCGGCCGGGTCTTCCGCAAGCGCTTCGGCTACGACATCCGGCCGTTCACCGACACCCTCGACCACCGCCCCCACGAACGCTACGACTATCGCAAGCTCCTCTCCACGCTGGTCATCGAGCGCTTCTTCAAGGGCTTCACTGCCCACTGCCGCAAGCTCGGCGCCTTCAGCCGGGTCCAGTGCCACGGCGCGCCCTGCGACATCGTCGCGGCCTATGCCGCGGTGGACGTGCCCGAAACCGAGGCCCTGCTCTTCGACCCCGGGTTCGCGCGCATAGCCGCCTCGGCCGCCGCGCTTCAGGGCACCGGCCCGGTGAGCTGCGAGGCGTTCACCTGCCTGTACGGCTGGAAACCGTGGCCCGGCCCCGGCCCGCACCAAGGCGAGGAGCAAATCGCCGACCTCAAGCTGCTGGCCGACGCCCTGCTCGCCGGCGGCGTGAACCACTTAGTCTGGCACGGAACGCCTTGGAGCCCGCCCGGCTCGGACAACCGCTTCTACGCCTCGGTCCACGCCGCGCCCGGCGGCGCGCTCGAACCGCACATCCCGGCATTCAACGCCTGGCTCGAACGCTGCTGCGGCCTCCTGCGCCAGGGCGAGACCCGGTCCGACGTCGCGGCCCTCCTGCCGCTCGAGGACGCCTGGATGCTGGGCGAACTGCCCGAGGAACGGCGCAAGCCCAGCGCCCGCTTTCACTGGGAACTGCACGATGCCCGGCCCGCCGCCGAGCTCAAGCCGTGGAACCCGCTCTGGGTCACCCTGCCCTTCCTGCGCCGGGTCCGCTACGAAGACCGCCGGCTCGCCTGCGGCGCGGCCCGGTTCCGGGTCCTGCACGTGGACTCGGAATGGCTCGACCTTGAAGCGCTGATGGAAATCCTCCGCCTTGCCCGCCAGGGCCTGCCGGTGTGCCTGAAGCGCCGGCCGCGCCAGCCCGGCCGACGGCAGGACCCCCAGTACCCCGACCTCCTGCGCGAGCTGTGCTCGTTGCCTAATGTCCGGGACCGGTTCTGCGACCTCGCGCCCGGGCCCGGCATCGTCACCGGTGAAGACGTCCCGGGCTGGTGGTGCCGTCGCGCCGGGGACGAGCACCTGCTGTTCTTCGCCCACCCTTCAACTCGCGGCCTCACCTACCCGATGAAGTACGGGCAATCGTCCGATGCCATCGCCGCCGAACGGCCGGTCACGCTCAACCTCGGCTCGGCGCCGACCGAGTTGCTGCTTCGGTTCCCGGCCCGCGGCTCGCTCGCCTTCCGCGTATCGGCATCGGGCGCGGCCGAACCGATTGACCTCGGCTACATCCCGCCGCCCCCGACAACAGGCAGCCAGACCGCTGACGGCTAGCGGCTGTCGGCTCACAGCCCGACTGTAGAATTCTCTTCCATCCCCTCTCCTCACTCTTCACTCCTCCTTCCTCATTCCTCTCCATCTGTGTTCATCTATGGCTTCGACCTCCTTGACTTCCATTCTTTGACCAACTACAATGGTCATAAATAAAACTATTGTGGTCTTCTAAGTTATGCTTCTTGAACCACTCTTCGGCTCACGCACTCGCGTGCGGGTCCTGACCTACCTGTTGCGCTCGGGCGAAACCTGGCCGCGCCAGCTCGCCCGGGACATCGATTGTGACGTGTACGCGGTCCAGTCCCAGCTCGCCCGGCTGGCCGCCGGTAAGGTGGTGTCATCCCGCCGGCAGGGCCGGATGAAGCTCTACCGGCTCAATCCCGCCTACCCGCTCCTGCCCGAGCTCCGGGCCCTGCTCGAACGGTCCGCCGCCCCGGCATCTCCCCCGGCCGAGCGCGACGACCGCTTCGCCCTGATTCGCCACGTTCCCTGAGCCACTGTCCGGGTATTGACAAGTCGCGCCCGCGGGAATACTATCAATCCAAACAGCAGCGCCTGACGGCGCGGCTATGACCGCGGCCCGGCGCTGGCCGGGCCGACAGGCGGCCAGGCTTTGATGCCGACGGGCGCGCCAAGAAGGGAGGGGTTGATGAAACAGCTCGCGATACTGATGGCACTGGTGCTGGTCGCCCTGGCCGTGGAGACGGGGACCAACCCGGTCACCAAGTCCGGGGTCACGGCTTCTCTTCCCCCGGGTTCTGAGGCAAAATCGGAGGTCGCGTCCGACGACGGCATCATGCCGGTCGGGGTGGAGCCGGTTGACGACGTGCCGTTTCGGCGCCCGCTCGACGCACCGGACGTGGTTGTTATCCAAAGCGCGGGCAAGTTCGCGGCACTGGCCGCGGACTACCAGATGGACGGCACGATGTGGGCCGCGGTTTCGTTCCGTTCGGACTCGGCCTGCCGAGTATACAAATCAACCGACCACGGCTACACCTGGGACTATTTCGCCGGCTTCACCTTCGCCACGCGGGCGCTGATGCGCAAGCTCCAGCTCGTCGTCGGCGACGGCGACTCGGCCAAGGTCATCGTCTTCGCCCTGCACACCGTCAACACCGGCGACCTCCAGTGCGTCCGCTGGAACATGGACGGTACCGGGCTCGCCGGCTACGCCGTGCTGGCCGGCCCGGATACTGTCACCGACTTCGCGGCCTGCCGCGACAACGTCCTGCCCTACTACCTCTACGCGGTTGCCCACAACGGGCTGAACTCGACCATGTTTCCGCCCGGCATCATCCTCCGCTCAAGCACCTTCGGTCGCACGTGGGCCCACCTGGACACCTTCGCCAACCTCGACCGGCCGCACATCGCGGCCGGCACCGGCAACCATATCTACCTGTCGTCGGTACCCAACCAGTCGAACTGGAAAGGCTACGTCGGCAACCTCATCAGCAACAACTACGGCGTCAACGGCAGCTGGTCGTCAGCCATCATCCGTCCGGACACGATGCCGGCCTACGACGTGGCGATTGCGCCGGCGTTCACCAGCCCGCCGGCATCGGCGGTCACCTGGCTCGCCTACTCGCACCACGACGGCGCCGACTGGGACATCTTCGCGATGCACTCGACCAACGCCGGTACCAACTGGCTCGGCCCAACCACGGTCTGCAACGTCCCGGGCAAGGATGCCGCCTACCTCGACCTCCGGAACTACACCAGTCCCGGCAACACCTACTTGAACATCGGCTACTGGCTGGGCGGCAGCGGCGATGTCTACCGCCAGTACGTCAACGCGCCCGCGCCGACCGACTGGTCCGATACCCTGCGCATCAGCCAGGACAACCGTGCCAGCATCGGCATCAGCGTCGGCGCCGCACTCGCCTACTCGCCGGGCGGCGGCTCTGGCTCGGGCGCTCTCTGGCTGAGCAGCGATTCCACGAAGATACTCTGGAACGCGCCCTGGATGACGGGCGTCAAGGAGACGCCGGGTGGCATGCGGCCGGCGCCCGGCTTCGCCGTCTCGCCCAACCCGGGCCGCGAGCGGTTCGCGTTCAACTGGGACGGCCCCGCGGCCGACATCGTCCTCTACGATGCCGCGGGCAATGAAATCAGGCGAAGCCGCGACGCGCTTCCGGGCCACACCTGGGACCGGCGCGACAACGACGGCAACCGGGTTCCGGCCGGGGTCTACTTCGCCCGGCTCCAGGCCCCGGGATTCGAAACCGCCCGCAAGATGGTGCTCCGCTGAACCCGCGGGCGGGTGACAGGTGCGGCGGCGCTTCGGCGCCGCCGCCTCTTTTCCTACCCGCGGATCATCACCAGCAGCATCTTGAACCGCTCGACCGCCTCGAGCGCGTGGGGCACGTTCGCCGGCATTATCAGCACCTGCCCCCCGCTCACCCGCTGCGGCTCGCCGACGATGCGGACCTCGGCCGTGCCGTCCAGCACCAGCACCAGCGCGTCGAACGGCGCGGTGTGCTCGGACAGGCCCTGGCCCTTGTCGAACGCGAACACCGTCACGGTCCCGGCCGGCCGCTTCATCACCTCGCGGCTCACCACCGCGCCCGGCGCGTAATCCACCAAGTCGGCGAGTTCGACCCGCCGGCCGACCAACGACTCGTTCGATTCGCTCACGATACCTCCAGTCAAATCAGGCTGCCCGCCCGGCTCAGGCGAGGTGAGAGCGCTCGCCCAGCGGGCGAATCGGGATCACGCAGATGAACCGCAGCGGCGAGTCACCGGTGTTCTCGAACCCGTGCTTCTCGCCCGGCGGAACGAAGGCGTAATCGCCCGGTTCCAGGTCGCGGCCCTCGCTGTCGGAGAACACCCGGCCCCTGCCCTCGAACACGAATATCTCGTGCTCGTACGGGTGCTCGTGCAGCGGTATCCGCTCCCCGCGCCCGGCAATCTCGATGACCCGCAGCGCGAAGTTCGGCGCGCCCCGCTCGCGCGTGATGAGCCAGCGGGTCGTCGCCTGCGCGCCTGCCATCCCCGGCGCCTTCGCCTCGACCTCGGTGTAGTGTCCGGTGAACATTTAATATCCTATCCCGGCCCCCGCATCGTGCAAGTGGCGCTCCCGCCGGTTTTCGCCCGCGAAACCGGCGAGCGGATTCGCGGACCGGTTCCCGTGCCGGGCCGCGGAGCCAGGACCGTTCGGTTGGACCATGGCACGGCCGTTCGGGTCCTCAAACCGCCGCTCGAACCGAGGCCCGGACCGATGCCCGGCGCCTCGCCCGACAGGAATCGCGGTTCCAGTCGCGGCCGGAAACCCGGACCGGTTCCGGGACGGCACGACCGACCGTATCCCGATTCCCGTGGCGCCTCGAATCCCGAACCGCTTCCCGACCGGACGCGCGGTCGGAAACGCGGGTTCCTGCGCGGCCGGAAGCCCGATCCGAGTCCCGACCGAAGCCCGGTTTGGATGCCCAAGGGGGGACTGTCCGGGGGGTAGCCCCTCTCTCGGCGAAGTTTGCGCCTGTCAATAACTTGGCGAATCGCACCCGTGAATCGGCCGGTTGCGCCCTCGCCGCCGGGCGGCACCAACGCCCGGCCTCTTGTATCTGTCATTGCCCGCGTCATCATCTAGGGTGGAGAACAGACGATGATCGTCGAGGCCGAAGGCCGGCGGTTCCGGGGCGCCGATGTCTACGTGGCGTTCCGGGAACTGTGGTGGGCCGCGAAGGGTTCTGCGCTGTACTCGGACGAGCGGCTGGATTTCATCTTCAACCTGATGCGGGCGATGGCGACCGACGCGGTCAACTCGGCCGCGGGCGCGGAGCCGGCGGCAACCGGCGAGGCGGTCGCGGCGCTGATGCTCCGGGTGGAGACCGAGCGGCTGAACACGCCCGCGCACCTGCTGGCCCTGGGTGGCCTGCTGGGCCGGTACCTGCTGAGCGACGAGTCGGCCCGCGACACGCGCGAGCTGGACGCCGCGCGCGAGCAACTGCGCCAGGCGTGGTGGTCGTCGGGCCTGGACCGCGGTCTGCTGGCGTCCGGCGGTTAGCGCAGGCCCGGCGCGCGACAACATCCGCTGCCACGGCGGCCCGTGACAACTTGACAGCACGCCCGTCGTCCGCTAATGTGGTCACGAAGCGGTTAAGACGCAGGGAGAACTTCTTGAATCGAACTGAAGACAGCGCCGGCCGGACCGCGGCCACCGGGCAATTTCGCGAGCAGGTCGCCGGGGCGGTAATCCCGCTCTGGGAGCCGGCGTTTTTCGGCGACAGCAACCGGCTGGTCAAGGAAGTCCAGTCCGAAACCTACCCGGAGCTGGCCCGCGCGCTGTTCCGCGCGGCCCGCGACCGCTACCTCGACGCCTGCGCGCTGGTGAGCGTGGACACGATGCTGGCGCGGCTGGTGCGGGTGGTGAGAGACGAAGACATCGCCGCGCCGGTGCTGGCCCGCGCCTATCGCAAGGTCGCGGCCTTCTACCGGTTCGCGCTGGTCGGCGAGCCACAGCTCGAACTGGGGTCACCGAACCGCCACGAGCGACCGCTGGCCCGCCGCGCGTGGGAGGAGTTCGTTACCGCCGAGGCGCGGCGGCTGGCCGCGGTGAACGAGATGACCACCGCGCTGCTGCGCGCGGTCGCCTACCGCAACACCGCCACCGGCCGGGCCGCCGAGGCCCACCTTGTCGACCTGCTGGCCGAACGCTACGGCCGGTTCACGCTCCGGCGGAGGATGGAACTGCTGCGGCTGGCGCTCGACGCTGCCGAGCTGGACAACTGGCGGTTCGTCGAGGACGTGGACTGGGACCAGGAAGTCCTCGACCCGCGCGTCCGGCCCAACCCGCCCGACTGATCTTGCGGGCTTGACAGCCGCCCGCCCCGCAGTAGCATATTCGAGTCGGGTTACGCGTTCCGTGAATCGCACTTTTCGGGTCCGGAGTCGGTCAAGGAGCGACCGGGCGCAGTGCAGGCAGACCGTACATTTGACACCCGTCAGTCGACCTGCCTGACAAGGACGCGTTTTACTCCTCTGCCCGGGAGCAACATTCCGAGGCCGCAACCCGGTACCCGGCCGGGTACGGACGCGGCATTATCCGCGTCAATGCGGCGCGACCGTAAATGCATCCCACGGTCGCGCCGCGCAACCCCGGCTTGATTGCCGCCCTGGCTTCCACTAACCTGTTTCGATGAAGATTGCCCCGGTGCTGGCGCTGCTCTGCGTTTCGCTTGCCGCCCAACCGGTGGAGGTCGCCGACACCGTAGTGATAAGCTTCCCGGCCGAGCACCTGCTGCTTGTCTCCGCAGAGTCGCCGGCGGGCCGGCTGGTCTTCCGACCGTCAACCGACTCATCCATCCACGTCACCACCATCCGTTCGTTCCGCGGCGATTCCGAAGAGGAAGCCCGGGCCTGGCTGCCGGCGATTGACGCCCGGACCGAGGTTTACGGAGGCACGGCGCTGGCGCTCCAGGCCTGGCTCGACGAACTGCCCGGCGCCGAGGCGAGCTTCGAGGTGCTGGTTCCGCCCGGGCGCCAGGTCATCGGCCTGCTGGACTCGGGCTCGGTCGAAGTCGAGGACATCGAGGGATTCGTGAACCTGCGGGTCGGCTCCGGGACGGTCAGCGCCCGCAAGACCCGGGGCGGCCTGGACATTGACTGCGGCAGCGGTGAGGTTGCGGCCCGCGCCTGCCGCGGCACGGTCGAACTGAAGGTCGGAACCGGGTCGCTGACCTGCACGGTCGCCGCGCTCGAGCCCGGTAACCGGGTCGAACTCACCGGCGAAACCGGCCCGGCCCTGCTCTACCTGCCCGCCGGTGGCCCGGCCGACCTGGAAGTCTCGACCGGCGCTGGCGGCATCGAAATCGAGGACCTGGCCCCGGACTACGAGACCCGCGAGCCGACGCTGGTCCGCGCCCGGCTGGGCGCGGGCGGCGTGCCGGTGACCGTGCGGGTCGGGGCCGGCACCATCCGCGTGGTCGGACGCTGACCCGGGGAACCAATGACCGGTGGCCGGGTCCCGGTACCCGATGAGAACACCGCCAACCTGATAACCGCGGACCGCCGCCTGCCCCGGTCATTGGTCTTTCGCCACTCGTAACTGCGGCAGCGCGACCGGCGGCCTGGCAGAACTGCTCTTCCTGTCGGCCCGGGGTGCGTGCCGGCCGCGCGGGACCGCGGTTGCCTCCGTGACGGCCCGGCTTGACATTCGCGCCCGGGACCGCACACTGGCACGGAGGTGACCATGGTACAGGCAATACTGCTCGTCCTGCTGCCGGCCCAGGTCCCGGCCGAGACAATCGCGCCCTACAACACCGGCTACGCCTACACCTACTACCAACACGGCCAGTTGCTCTACGGCAAGGGATACGGCAACATCGCCTATGCCGACGACGACGGGCCGCGCGGCTGGGCGTCGTTCAGCCTTTCCGGCATCCCGGACACGCTCGAGGTGGCCGCCGCGGCGCTGGAGTACTACCAGTACTCGTCCTACGACGTGCCCCGCACCAGCCACGTCAGCACCATCCTGGACCCCGAAACCGCCGACCCGCAGACGCTGTTCATCTGGCTTTCCTACGGCGCGAGCCTGGCCCACGCGGCCGACCACCCGGACACCGGCTGGAAGCGGCGCGAATTCCACGCCGACGGCATCGCGGTGTTGGACTCGATGCTCGGCGCGCAACGGCTGACGGTCGGGTTCTGCCCGACGAGACCGTGCGGTCTGGGCCGGGCCCGCGGCGCGGACGGCGGCGCGCAGGCGCCGCGCCTGATACTGAGTTTCCGCCAGACCGGGACCGGCGAGACCGGCTCCGTTCGACCGGAACCGGTGGCCCGGCTGGAACCGAACCCGGCGCGCCGGTTCGTCCGGCTCCTAGGTTCCCGGCCGGTGACGCTCTTCGCCGCGTCCGGCCAGGCTGCGGCCCGGCTCAAGCCCGGGAGCAATTTCCTGTCCGGCCTCGCGCCCGGGGTCTACCTCGCGCCGGACGCCGTGCCGGCCCGGCTGGTCATCCTCCGCTGACCGGGCGGCCCGGCCGCGGTTGCATCATGTCCGGCGCTCGGCTAATCTCTGGACGGTTCGAACGGTCGCCGGCCGCCTGACCGAGGCCGGGGCCGGCAATGTCCGTGTGGCCACAAACAGGGAGGAATCGAAATGAACCGGATATTTGTCCTGTTCGCCGCTTCGCTGCTGCTGCTCGCGGCCTGCATCGCCCCGCTGTCGCGCACCTCGGAAATCCGGCAGGGGTTCGACTTCGAGGGCGGGGCCGGCGTCTCCGAGTACACCGGCCACGCAATCATCACCGACTCGTCGTCGTGGTGGGGCGGCCGGGCCGTGCTCGGCAGCGTCAACGTCGGCCTGTTCGGGATGGCGCGCGCGTCCTACGGTTTCCAGAGAATCTACGGCGTGGACCTGACCTTGGCCGGCGCGTACGGCGTGCCGGTAACCGCCGGCGGCCAGATGGGCGGCTGGCTGGAAATCGCGCTCGCCGGCAAGGTCCGGCCCTGGCGGTCCAACAACCTGTTCTTCGTCGAGCTCGCGCCGCCGTCGCTCGCCCTGGGCTGGACCGGCGGGTTCCCGATGAACCGGCCCGAGCAATGGTCGCTGACCGCCCGCATCGGCACCACCGTGCCCGAGAACATCCCGACCGAGATCAACCTCGAGTGGCTGGCCCAGCTCTGGCCGCCGCAGTCGCTCCAGTTCAACCTCGCGCGCAACATCCGGACCCGCGCCGGCCGGCAGAGCCTACGCGTCTCGCCCAACGCCGGGGTCGGGGTCGGGCTGTTCAGCAACGGCAAACTGCGGCCGTCGCTCTCCAACATCGTCGCCGGCGTCACGCTCGGCCGCTAGCGCACGCCTCGTGTCGGGCCGGTCACGTCACCGGCCTGTCCGTCCGGCCGCGGCTGCGGCTAACCCGCTGACAAACCGGTACCTGGAACTGGCCGCACGGCTGGCACGCCGGTTGCTCTGGACGTTGACAATGACTGCAAGCAACCGGAGGAATCCATGAGATACGCCCTGCCTGTCGTGCTCGCCCTGGTGTTTGCGCTGGTCGGCTGCAACGCCCTGCAGACCGACCAGGACCGGGTCGAGAACAGCCTGCTCAACCACCCGTTCTTCAAGTCACTCGGCGCCACCTCGGGTGGCAACCGCCAGCCTCCGACCAGCCCCTGCGACGGCGACACCACCTGGCCACTCGGCGGCTGGCGCAGCGTCCACGACCCGGACGTGAGCTACCAGATATCGGTCCAGCACCCTTACGCGACCGTTGACTTCCACGCCGACTGGCCCTGCACCCTCTACGTCATCTACACCGATATCCCCGACACCGCGATACGCGACACGGTCGTCAAGCCCGCGCCCGAGTTCCACGGCACGATATCGTTCGAGTTCGAGTTCACCGGCGACTCCTGGGAGCTCGAGGCGATATCCCCCTGCCCGGCCACCTTCGATTCGGCGCTCGGAATGATGGCCATTGACTCGGTCGAGGTGTCGGTCCGACGCGGCGGCCGGTCCGTGCCCTACCCGACGCTCCACGGCCCGGGCCTGCTGCCGCTCGACCCCTACGCCTACACCTTCCAGCCGGGCGACTCGGTGACGCTCCGGCTCTGGGAAACCCACGCCCCGGCGGTGGAATTCCCGTGGACCTACCTGCACGGCCCGCCCGGCCACGACTACTCGCCGTTCAACTACGACCAGTCCCAGGGATACTGGTACGGCACCTGGACCATCAACCCCGCCCCGCAATCAGACGAAGCCCGCTGGGTCTGGTTCGAGGTGCTCGATGTCGGCTCGGCGCTCATCCGCAAGACCGGCCCGGACCGCTCGGTGCTGTGGGGCCTGCCTTACATCGTCGAGTAACAGCCGGCGCGGAGCAAGGGGCGGGCCTTCGGGCCCGCCCCTGCTTCACTCGCTCGGCTCGTCGTCCTTCGGCTCGGGGTGATAGGCCCCGCCGTAGAAGTAGCGCTTGAACCCGACGTGGCGCAGCTTCCGAAACAGGTCGCGCCGGCTGGGACGGATGAAGAACTCGGCCGCGCTCCGGCCGCGGGTGCGAAGGTGGAGCGCGACCGCGAAGAACAGCGCGAGAATCAGCCCGAACGAATGCCAGAGCCAGCCGGGCAAATTGGCCCAGAGCGGCATTGACTGGCGCCAGTTCCAGAAGTCCAGGCTCAAGAGAAACAGCAACCCGAACACGCCGCCCCAGGCCAGCCCGGCGCGTGACACCCTGGCGAACGCCTCGAGGTCGCGCCGCGGCCACAGCAGGCTGCCGCCGACCAGCACCAGCGCGCTGGCCGCCACCGCCGGTATCGCCGGCAGGAAACCGAACGCCGGCAGCAGCTTGAAATGATAGAGCACGACCAGCGCCTCGCCGGTGACGATTGACGCCAGCCCGGCCCACGGGTTGGCCCTGGGCCAGTAGACCGCGGCCACGAGCAACGGGAACAGCACCGCCAGCCCGGTGAAGGTCTCGGTGGCGATTTCGAGGATGGTGCCCACCGGCCGCAGGGCAAGCGCGAGCCCGGCAACCGCCAGCCCGATGACCGCCAGCCGCTCGGGCCAGAGCCGGCGAACCGGCCGGTCGCGGCGCAGCAGGTCGCGACTGACCATCGAGCCGAGGGTCAGCAGCTGCGAGTCCATCGTTGACATCAGTCCCGCCAGCCCGGCTGCAATCGCCAGCGCGGCCAGCCAGCCGGGCAGGACCGCGTCCGCCGCCATCACCAGCACCGCGTCGGTGGCCGCGCCTTCGAGCCCGGGCAGGATGCGCCGCGCCATCACGCCGATGCCGATCGGCAGGAAGAACAGCCCGCCGCAGACCAGCGGGTACAGGAGCGCCGTCACCCTGAGCGACCGGTCGTCTTTCGCGGCCATGAACCGCTGGAAGAGCTGGGGAAACAGCGGGTCGCAGAGCAGCCAGAGCAGCATGTAGGAAAACCAGATCTTCGGCACCAGCATCCCGTCCCCGCCCGGCCGGACGAACAGCCGGAAGTGCCGGGCGTAGACCAGCCGGTTGGCCGTCGCGAACCCGCCCAGCGCGCCCGCCACTCCCACGAATATCACCACCAGCGCCCCGAGCATCAGGAACCCCTGCAGCGCGTCGGTCCAGACCACGCCCCTGAGCCCTCCCAGCAGAACATAGCCGACCACCACCGCGGTCACCAGCACCGCGCCGAACTGGTAGGGAATCCCCAGCAGCCGCTCGAGCGCGTAGCCCGCACCCATCGGTTGGATCGCCAGGTAGGGCAGGGTGAACACCACCATCACGACCAGGAACGCGATGCGCAGGGCCGGGCTCTTGAACCTGAGCCCGATGAGCTCGGCCGGCGACACCGCGCCCAGCCGCTGCGCGGCCGCGCGGATCGGCACGCCGAGGAACAGGAACGAAAGCGCCATGAACCCGGTGCCGAACGCCATTATCGGGTAGTAGGCCCAGCCGACCCGGTAGCCCATCCCGGCGAACCCGAGCACGGTGAACGCCGAGAAGTTGGTCGCCGCCATCGTCAAGAGCAGCAGCACCGGCCCGAGCGACCGGTTGGCGAGGAAGAAATCCTCGGCCCCGACGGACGAGCGGCGCCGCGCCAGCAACCCGACCGCGGTCACCACCGCGAGGTAGCCGACAATCACCGCCGCCTTCACCAGCATCGCGTCTCCTCTCCGGTCTTCAGCAAAGCGAGCCATCCCGGCCGGGATGGCTCGCGCCTGACATTGGCCGATGGGCCAGCATAGCGGCCCCGGGACTCGAATCAAGCTGGACATTGACGGCACAGGGCTTATGATGGCGGGAGGCAATGAAGCGCCAGCCCACCGACCGCAGTCCCATCGACTACAAGAATCCCAAGGTACGCCGGGAAATCCTCACTCGCCAGCGCCGCGATATCTGGACGCCGGAGCAGGTCGAGAGCCTGGCCCGGCACTTCCGGCTCCGGCCCGGGATGAAAGTGCTCGACGTCGGCTGCGGCCACAGCTACGCGCTCCGCACCTGGGGCCGGTACTGCCTGCCCGGCGGCGAACTGGTCGGCCTGGACCGGGAGAAAAGCCTGCTCGCTACCGCCCTGCGGCTCTGCCGCCGCGAGGGCATCGCCGGTTCCTGCCGCTTCGTCGAGGGCAGCGCCTACGAACTGCCGTTCGTGGACGGCTCGTTCGACTTCACCCTCGCGCACGTGGTGTTCTGCCACCTGGCCGAACCCGAGGCCGCGCTCGACGAGATGCTCCGCGTCACCCGGCCCGGCGGCTGCGTCGCGGTGTTCGACAACGCGAGCGCTGGCGGCCCGGCGGGCGGCTGGAACAACCTCCGGCGCCCGACCCTCGAACAGCGGCTGTTCGACCACGAGATGTACCTGCGGATGCACAATGGTGCTAGGAGGCTGCGCCAGGCCGACTTTGACGTCGGCTGCCGCCTGCCGGGGTGGTCCGAGCAACGCGGCTTGCGCGACGTTGATGCCCGGTCCAACGAGCGGGTCCGCTGGCTTGCCCCGCCCTACCGGTCCCCGGCCCAGCGAACACTGCTGCGCAGCACCCGCGAGCGGGTGCGGGACTTCAAACCCGGCGAATACACCGACCAAAGCTGGCTGGACCAGGTGCGAGCCGGCGGCGCCGGCGAGACGGCCATCCGGCGGTGCCGGCGCGGCAGCCGGCGCGACCGGGAGCGCTGGGCCAGGGCGGTCCGGGCCGGCACGCTGGCTTTCGCCTACGCCGGCCAGTTCTGGTGCGTCTGGGGCTTCAAACCCGGGAAGCAGCGTGGCTGATTCCGGACGGCTCATCGCCTGCTGCGGGCTCGACTGCTCGGAATGCGAGATGCGACTCGCCGCCGGCAAACCGGAGCTGCAGCGCGAAATCGCCGACTGGTTCCGAGAGAACCTGCACAAGGAAGTCGACCCGGCCACCATCGGCTGCACCTGGTGTCGCGGTGACCGCACCGGCCACTGGTCGCCCGACTGCTGGATTCTCAAATGCTGCGTGGACCTGCGCGGCCGCGAGAGCTGCGCCGGCTGCCCGGAGTTCCCCTGCCCGCGGCTCGTTGACTGGGCGTCCCAGAACCAACGCTACGCCGCCGCGCTCGAGCGGCTCCGCGAACTGCGCGTCAAGCTGCAGTCCTGCTAGCGGCCGGTCTTCCCCCCCCCCCCGGCATTGACATGTCCCGTTTGGCGACTATAACTTGGCTGGCTGACAACAGCCAACGGGTCTGCCAAACACCAGGAGGTCTGATGCGTTCCAAGGTTCTGATCGTGCTGGCGGCGGTCGCCGTCGCCGCCCTCGCCGGTTCGTGGCCCGGCGCCGCCGGTGCCCGCGGCCTACTCCGCGTCCAGGACGCCCGCTCGGCGGGCAACTGGTACGGCACGCTGATGCTCCACGCCACCCACGCGACCTGGCCCTATGCCGCGCTGCCCGACTCGGCCAGGCCCTACCTGCCCGAGAACGGCACACTCCAGGCCAACGAAGGGCTGGTTGCGCTCAGCCTGTCCCCGGTGAAGTACTTCGAGCTGTTCGCCTGGGGCGGCGGCCTGCGCGAGTTCGCCGAGGGCCAGGACTCCTCATTCTGGGGCTACCACGGCATCAACCCGGGACTCAAGCTCTCGCTGCCGTTCATCCCGGTTGCCAAGCTCGGGGCGATGGGCACGTACTCGTTCTACCCCATCCTCGACGACTTCCGCGGCCAGTGGTATTACGGCAACTTCGGGTTCCCGCTGGTCAACGGCCCGGCGTGGACCGGCTTGCTGACCCTCGACCTCCGCGATGTCGCGGCCTGGACCCCGGCCCTGCACTTCAACTACGGCCAGGCCTATGACAGCTACGTGATGGAGCGGGGCGTTGGCGGCGACACGACCATCGAGAACACCTACACCACCCTCGGCGCCGCGCTGGAGTACCCGATTGACAAGCTCGACCTGTTCGTCGAGTTCATCTCCCAGCAGAAGGGCGACGGGTTCGACCCGCTCGGCGACAACGGCCGGGTGTCGGTCACGCCCGGCCTCAAGATCGGCTACCTCTGCCCGCTCATCATCCAGGGCGGCGCGTCCATCGGCCTCAACGACAAGACGCCCGACCTCGAAATCATCGCCGGGCTCGGCCTCACCGGCCGCATCTTCACCCCGCCCAAGCCCACCAAGGGCACCATCGTCGCCCGGGTCGTCGAGGCGCTCACCGCGAAGCCGCTGCCCGCGACCGTGACTCTGCCCGGCACCGACAAACCCGGCCCGTACCAGGTCGCGTCCGACGGCACGGTCAAGCTCAAGGGCGTCCGGTCGGGCGAGGTCGTGGTCGAAGCCGCGGCCCCGGGCTACCGCTCGGCCGCGGTCGCGGTGACGGTCGCCGCCGGCCGCACCACTCACCAGACCATCGAGCTCGAACTGCTGCCGACCGAGGGCGTGATTGCCGGCAAGGTCACCGACGCCGCGACCGGTGACCCGCTCCGGGCTACCGTCAGCCTGCCCGGCTCCGGCTTCGGACCCTTCGCGACCGGCGCACAAGGCGAGTGGTCAACCGAGAACCTGCCGGCCGGTAACTACAGCGTCGAAGCCGCGGCCGAGGGCTACCTGACCGCCACCACCACGGTGCAGGTCAGGGCGGGCGAGACCGCGACCGCCGACTTCGAGCTGGTCAAGGAAGGCGTCGAGATCACCCTCAAGGTTTACTTCGACGTCGACAAGGCAACGCTCCGGCCCGAGTCCCACGCCGGCCTGGCGGCCGCGGCCAAGCTGCTCAAGGAGAACCCGGGCGTCAGGGTCGAAATCGCCGGCCACACCGACAACACCGGCTCCGACGAGTACAACCTCGCGCTCTCCGAACGCCGCGCCCGGGCGGTGGTCGACTACCTCGTCACCAAGCACGGCGTGGACCGCTCCCGCCTGACCGCCAAGGGCTACGGCGAGCAGAAGCCGGTCGCCACCAACGATACCGAGGACGGCAAGCAACTCAACCGGCGGGTCGAGTTCAAGGTACTGGAGAAGTAGGGACTTCGGGTTTGCTTCCGGGCGGGCGCTACCGGGCGCCCGCCCGCGCTTTGACCCGGCCGGCGAGTCGTCTATCCTGTTACCTGACACAACGGAGGTAACCACGATGCAGACCAACGAACGGATTCTCGCCGGGCTGAAAGAGGCCATTCTCACCGAGCACACCGGCACGCAGTTCTACGAGACCGCGGCCGAGAAGACCTCCGACAAGCAGGGTCAGGAAGTCTTCCGGATGCTGGCCGCCGAGGAAGCGCTGCACCAGCGGTGGCTGAAGGAGCAGTACCAACTGGTTCTTTCGGGCAAGCACCCCGAGCCGCTGGTGGACACGACCTCGGGCGCCATCCTCGACGACTCAAGCCCGATATTCTCGAAAGAGCTGAAGGACCGCATCGGCGAGGCCCACTGGGAAATGACCGCGCTCTCGGTCGGGCTCCAGCTCGAGCGCGCGACCATCGAGCGCTACCGCGACCTCGCGTCCGAGGCCGGCGTGCCCGAGCTCGAACATTTCTTCCTGCGGCTGATGCACTGGGAAGAGGGCCACGCCCGGGCGCTGGAGATTCAGTCGAAGCTGCTGCGCGAGGCCTACTGGAACGCGGCCGGTTTCGCGCCGTTCTAGGCGAAGGCAGGCCGTTGTCCTTGCCACCCTGAACGAAGTGAGGGGTCTATCGGCGCTGGCGAGTTCCTTCGCTTCGCTCAGGATGACGGGCCGCGCCGTGCGGCCGTCAGTTGTCGGACTTAGGCGCGCGGCCGAGCTCTGATATCAGCGAGCGAACCTCGCGCTGCAGGGCCCGGAGCGAGTCGGTCTCGACCTTGCGCTCCTTGTCCGGCAGCGAGGCGATGCGGTCGGCCATCCCGGCCAACCGGCTAAGGTTGGTGCGAACCGAAGCCATCAGCCGCTGTTGCTCGGGGGTCGGCTTGTCGCCCGCCACCTGCTTGACCAGCCGGTCGAACCTCGACTGCAATTCGCCGTTCTCGCGGCGGTAGCGCTCGGCCTCCTGGAACTCGGCGCTCTGCGTGCGCACCTCACGGTTTGCCCGGCGCACCGAGTCGGCGACCCGCTCCTGTTCGGCCGCAAGCCGACGAGCCTCGTCTTCCTTCGACTTGTCGGGAATGGTGAGCAGTAACCCGACCGCGACAACGACGACCACCAGGCCCGCGCCGACGAATATCAGCGGGTTCAAGGGCGGCTTCTTGCCGGCCGCCCGCCGTGCCGTCACCTTCTGGCCGCAGGCGTAGCACTGGCTCTGGCCGAGTTTGATCGGCTCGCCACAGTGCGGGCATTTGGGCATCTATTCCTCCTCGAGGTCAAGGTTGAATTCCAGCAACGCGACCGGCTGGGCCAACCCGAAGTTCAACAGAACCTCGGGGCGCACCTCGCCAAGCACACCGAGGTCACCGCCGCCCTTACCGAGAATGCAAGCACACCGCTCCGGGATGAATGCCTGGTGGTCGCCGTTTGAGTACGCGACCTCCACCGCCAGTTCACGTGCCAACGCCGAGGCTAAGGCCCGGGCGTCGGCGAACCCGGCCTTCGGCCCGCAGACGCCGGCCGCGACCCGGTGAAGCACCCGAACCCCGGTCTCGGCTTCCGGGTCGTGCGCGTAGCACTCGCCCACCTCGAATATCCGCTGGGGCAGCTCGCGCGCGGTGTTGCCCCGAAAAGTCGAGAGCAACCCCGTGAGCAGGTGCACCCGCGGCATCGACTGGTCGACGTTCAATGGGTTGGCGATTACCGGGTGCGGTGGTGGCGGCTCCAGCCGGAGCAGTTCGAACTGCTCGCGCGGGTTGGTCAGCACCAGCGTCATCACCTCGAGGAAACCGAGACCGGTCAGCACCCGCCGGACCTTCTCGGCCCGCTCCTCGCCCGCGAGCGGCCGGCCGACGGTCATCGCCGGCACCAGCCGCGGCTCGACCCGCTCGAACCCGTGGCCAATTGCCACGTCCTCGACCAGGTCATACTCGTGCATCACGTCAGACCGGTAGGCCGGCACCCTGACCAGGACCTTCTCGCCCGCCGGCTCGGCGCCGTGGCGCAGCCGCTCTAGGCAGCCGGCGATCGCGCCCGCGGTCAGGTCGACCCCGACCACCCGGCGGACGTTGTCCACCCGAACAACGGCGCGGGCCGGCACCAGGTCCGGGGTCCGCTTCTCGATGCCGTCCGGGTAAGCAACCAGCACCGACTCGATGTTCCCGCCGATGTCGGCCAGCGCCGTCACCATCACGTTCAGGCTCCGGTCGATGGCGCGCGGGTCCGGCCCGGTCACATCGATAAACAGGTCCCGCGTTCCGGCGGTTACCCGCGTCTCGTCGCTGTTGATGATCGGCGGCATCGACAGCACCCGGCCGGTCGAATCCTCGAGCAGTGGGTAGCGCTTCATCCCGGCCAGCAGGTACGCGTAGTCGCGCCCCTTCGGGTGCCTTTCCAGTATCTCGCGCGGGGTCAGCCCGGCCTGCGGGTCGCCCGGGACGCCGAACAGCGGCACGAACGTCAGTTCGTCCGGGCCGACCGGCCGGAAGCGGAAGCCGGGCTTGACCTTTGCCAGGTCGTACACCCCGATCGAGGCCCGACGCCGGTCGCGGCCCAACGCCCAGTGCAGGTTCTCCTGCATCTTCATCACCATCCGCAGCCGTTCGTCGTCGAGCTCGAGCCCCCGGACGACGGCCGCGACAATGTGCGGACGAACACTCTCCATTCCCGGCGCCACCTCGACCCGGAACCCGGAATCGGTCACCGGCCAATCGGGCAGGCCGGTCCCGATGCCGAGAAACCCGCGCAGCGCCCGGGCCAAACCCGCGACGTCGAACAGGTCGGGCCGCACCGGCAGCAGTTCGATGCGCACCACGTCGCTCTCGCCCGCCGCGACCGGCTCCGCCGCGCCGCAGGCCGGGCAGGCGGTCTCCGGCTCCTCGTGCTCGAGCCGTTCGGCCAGGTTGCCGCACTTCCCGCAGCGCGTGCGGATGACCCGGGCGTAACCCTCGACGTCGTTGCCCAGTTGCTCGAGGGCCACGCGCAGCTCGTCGCGCGGCACATTCCGGCCCACCAGCCGGGTCAGCTCGGCAACCGGGATGTTGACTACCGGCACAGCGGGCTCCGTTTCAGCCAGTCAATGTCCGACCAGTAGAGCTTGCGGATATCGTCCAGCCCGAACCGCATCATCGCGACCCGTTCGAGCCCGCCGCCCCAGGCGATGACCGGCACGTCGCAGCCCAGCGGCCGGGTCACCTCGGGTCGGAATATGCCGGACCCGCACATCTCCACCCAGCCCAGCCCCTCGAGGTTGGCGTACACCTCGGCGCTCGGCTCGGTGTAGGGGAAGAACGACGGCCGGAAACGCACCTCTTTCGCGCCCATCTTCAGGTAGAACTCGCGCAGGGTGCCGAACAGGGTCGCGAGGTTCGCCTCCTCGTCGATGATGATGCCGTCAATCTGGATGAACTCGGGCAGGTGGGTCTGGTCGATGTCGTCGCGCCGGAAGCATTTGCCGATCGAGAAGACCTTGCGCGGCGGGTTCGGGTCGCGGGCCAGGGCGCGGATGGTCGCCGCCGTGGTGTGGGTCCGCATCACCAGCCGGCGGGCTTTCTCCCGGTCCCAGCGGTAGCGCCAGCCGGTCGAGCCGGTGTCCCCGCCGTCCTCGTGGGTACGCAGGACCTGCTCGACGGTCTTCTCGTCCGGCAGCCGCCCGGCCTCCGGGCTGGAGAGGAAGAACGTGTCCTGCATCTCCCGCGCCGGGTGGTCCTGGGGTTGGAACAGCGCGTCGAAGTCCCAGAACTCGGTCTCGACCGCCGTCGATTCCGCCACCTCGAAGCCCATCTCCAGGAACGTGCGGCGCGTCTCCTGGATGACCCGGCCGAGCGGGTGCGACTTGCCCGGCCACAGGTCGGCGGTGTCCAGCCCCGGGTCATAGGGCTTGAACACCACGTTCTTCCACTCGCCCGACACCAGCAACTCTGGCGTCAGCTGGGTGACTTCCTCGGCCGGCT
>JAFGQF010000059.1 GCA_016935775.1 Caldifarciminota bacterium | reverse complement strand
TACTCCTCGAGCTGCTCGCTCCCGGCGCGGGCCGGGCGTTGCCAGCCGAAGGCGCGGTTGGCGAGCCGGTAGCGGCTGGAGGCGGCCGGTTCCAGGCTGTAGAATACCTGCTGGCCGCGGCGTTCGTCCCGGACAAACCCGGCTTCGCGGAGCGCGGCCAGGTGCTGGGATGTCGCCGGCTGGGTGATGCCCAGCAGCCGGGCGATTTCGCTGACCGGCTTCGGCCCGGCGCGCAGGATTTCGAGGATGCGCTGGCGGGATTCCACCCCGAGCAGCCGGAACATCCGGGCGCGGTGCCAACCGTGCCGCTGACCGCCGCCGCGACCAAACATAGCTCAGTGTAAGAGGCAGGACGGGCTTGTCAACAGCGCGGACGATGGGGTTGACTCGGCGGCAGGGGAACGCTATTATGAGCATATGCTCAAATCCGCCGTGGTGCGGCCAATCGGGGTGATCCGCACGCCGTTTGCCCGAACCGAGGATTGCCCGGTCCAGCCCGCGTTCTCCAATGCCGAGGGAACGGTCGAGGTGCTGCCCCGTTACCGGGCGGGTTTGCGCGGCCTGGGCCGGTTCTCGCACATCTACGCGCTTTTCCTTTTTGACCGGTCGGAGCGGGAGGAGCTGGCCGCGGTCCCGTACCGCGAGCGCCGGCGCCGGGGCATCTTCGCGATTCGCTCGCCGCACCGGCCGAATCATATCGGGCTCTCGGTACTCGAGGTGCTGTCAAGCCGGGCGGGGCGAATCCGGGTGCGGGGAGTGGACATGCTCGACCAGACCCCGTTGCTGGACATCAAGCCCTACGTGCCGGGACTCGACTGCCGGCCCGTAGCCAGGTCGGGCCGGCCGGCCCGGCACGCGGAGTAGGCCGGGATGCCGAGGCCGAGACGTTGCCGCTGGGTGCTGGCCGAGCCGCGGGTGATGTGTTTCAAGCCGCGGGGCCTGCCGATGCGCTCGCTGGACCGGGTGGTGCTGACGTTCGACGAGGTCGAGGCGCTGCGGCTGGCGGATTGCGAGGGGTGGTACCAGGAGAGGTCGGCCGACAGCATGAAGGTGTCGCGGCCGACCTTCGGCCGGATACTGGCGGCAGCGCGGGGCAAGGTCGCCGACGCGCTGCTGCACGGCAAGGCGCTGGTGTTCGAGACCGGGGCGTCGGTGCAGCGGCTCGTGCGGCTGCGGTGCCCGGGCTGCGGGTTCGAGTGGGAGATGGATGCGGACGAGGAAGTGAACAACTGCCCGGCCTGCGGCCGGGCGGTCAAAGCAATCGACACGGAGGTGAGAGGATGAAAGTAGCAGTGACATCGACCGGCGCGACGCCGGATTCAGCGGTTGACGAGCGGTTCGGCCGCTGCCGGTACTTCGTGATAGTCAATACCGACGACGATTCGTTTGAGGCGGTCGAGAACGACGCCTCGGTGGCGTCCGGCGCCGGGGTGAACGCTGCCCAGTTGCTGGCCGGCAGGAGCGTCGAGGCGGTGGTGACCGGCAACTGCGGCCCCAAGGCGTTCTCGGTGCTCAACGCGGCCGGTATGCCGGTGCATACCGGCGCGTCGGGCACGGTCGCCGAGGCGGTGGCCGCGTTCAGGCGCGGCGAGCTGGCCGCGACGAGCGGCCCGACCGGGCCGGCGCACGCCGGGCAGGGAGGATGGTGATGGCGACCCCGGGCCTGGACCCGAAGGAACAGGCCAAGGTCGACGCCAGCCTCGGCCGGATCAAGAACCGGCTGCTGGTCTTCAGCGGCAAGGGCGGGGTCGGCAAGACCAGCGTCGCGGTCAACATCGCGGCGGGGCTGGCGCAGCAGGGCCGCAAGGTCGGCATCCTGGACGTGGACATCCACGGTCCGAACGTGGCCCGGATGCTGGGCGCGGACCAGGGCCGGATGACGGTCGGGGAGGACGGCCGCATCGTGCCGGTCGAGGTCGCCGGCGGCATCAAGCTGGTATCGATCGCGCTGTTGATGGAAGACGCCGACGCGCCGGTGGTCTGGCGGGGGCCGTTGAAGATGCGGGTCATCACCCAGTTCGTCGCAGACGTGGACTGGGGCGACCTCGACTGGCTGGTGATCGATTCGCCGCCCGGCACCGGCGACGAGCCGCTGTCGGTGGCGCAGCTGATACCGGCTACCGCCGCGGTCATCGTCACCACGCCCCAGGGCGTGGCGCTGATGGACACCCGCAAGGCGGTGAACTTCGCCCAGATGCTGAAGCTGAAGGTGCTGGGCGTGGTCGAGAACATGAGCGGGTTCAACTGCCCGCACTGCGGCAAGCCGATCGATATCTTCAAGCAGGAAGGCGGGGCGAAGATGGCGCGGGAGATGCTGGTGCCGGTGCTGGGCAAGGTGCCGCTCGACCCGCGGATGGTGGACGCGAGCGATGACGGCAAGCCGTTCATCCTCGCGTACCCGGAATCGGAAGCGGGCAAGGCGCTGGCAGAGGTGGTTGCCCGAGTGGCGGAATCGGAGGCCAAATGAAGGTAGCGGTTGCGACCGACGCGGGCCTGGTGTCGGCCCATTTCGGCCGGTGTTCGGAGTACACGCTGGCCGAGATCGAGAACGGCAAGGTGGTGAAGACCGAGAAGCTCGTCAACCCGGGGCACGAGCCGGGGTTCCTGCCCGGTTTCCTGGCCGGGTACGGGGTGAGGGTTGTCATCTGCGGGGGGGCCGGGCCGCGGGCTCTGGCGTTGTTCGCCGAGAAGGGGATC
This sequence comes from Caldifarciminota bacterium, assembly GCA_016935775.1. Classification (GTDB taxonomy): domain Bacteria; phylum Hydrothermota; class Tepidihabitantia; order Tepidihabitantales; family Tepidihabitantaceae; genus DSBX01. The sequence goes on along the minus strand of JAFGQF010000059.1, from coordinate 1,644 downwards.
GAGATGCGGATGGGAGTGAGCGGGCCGGTTGACGCGGTGCTCGGGCAATTCGCCACCGGCGAGCTCGCGGCCGGCGACTCGACCTGCGACCACGGGTCGCTGGGCGACGGCCGGCACGAGCACCATCACTGATCAGCGAGGAGGATTCATGCCACGTGGAGACGGAACCGGACCGGCCGGGCAAGGACCCGGAACAGGCAGGGGAGCAGGCGGGCGCGGGCAGGGACAGGGCCGCGGGATGGGCGCCGGGGCGGGCGGGAACTGCGTCTGCCCGGCCTGTGGCGAGAAGCTGGCGCACGGGCGCGGTGTTCCCTGCCAGGATATGACCTGCCCGAAGTGCGGCGCGCGGATGGTGCGCGAGGCCTGATGCCGATCTACGAGTATCGCTGCGAGCCTTGCGGCCGGACAGTCGAGTGGCTGCGCCGGGCCGGCGAGGCCGATGAACCGGTCGAGTGCCCGGACTGCGGCAAGCCGATGGAGCGGGTCTTCTCGGTGCCGGGCGGAATCAGGATGGGCACCGGCCGCGCGCCGGGTACCACCTGCTGCGGCCGCTCCGAACGTTGCGACTCCCCGCCCTGCGGCGACGGGAGTTGCCGCAGGGACTACTAGCCTGATGACGGTCGCGGTCGCCAGCGGCAAGGGCGGGACCGGCAAGACGACGGTCGCGGTCAGCCTGGCCCTGGTGTCGGGCAGCCAGTACCTGGACTGCGACGTCGAGGAGCCGAACGGGCACATCTTCCTCAAGCCGGATATCCGCCGCGTCGAACCGGTCAACAAACTGGTTCCGCAGGTTGACCTGGAACGCTGCACGTTCTGCCACCGCTGCTCGCAGGCCTGCGCCTTTCACGCGCTGGCGGTGCTGCCGAAGCAGGTGCTGGTCTTCCCGGAACTCTGTCATTCCTGCGGCATGTGCGAGTGGCTCTGCCCGGAAGGGGCAATCAGCGAGCGGGAGCTGCCGATCGGCGTGGTCGAAACAGGTGACAGCCTGGACGTGGAGCTGGCACCGGGCGACGATGACGCGCAGCCTGATTACGTTGTCATTCCATTCGTCCAGGGCCGGTTGAACATCGGCGAACCGATGGCGGTGCCGGTGATCCGGGCGGTGAAGCGGGAGATTCGCACCGACAGGGACGCAATCCTCGACGTACCACCGGGCACATCGTGCCCGGTGGTACAGTCGGTGCTGGGCTGTGACTTCTGCCTGCTGGTGACCGAGCCGACGCCGTTCGGCCTGCACGACCTCAAGCTGGCGGTGGAGACCGTGCGCAAGCTGGGCGTCAGGTTCGGGGTGGTGCTGAACCAGGCCGATGTCGGCGATGACGAAACCGAACGCTACTGCCGGGAGGAAAACATCGAGGTCCTGATGCGGATTCCGTACGACCGGGCAATCGCCGAAGCCTATTCCAGTGGTGTCCCGGCAATCAAGGCCAGGCCCGAGTACCTGACGGCCTTCAAGCAGTTGTCGGAAGAGATTCGCGCAAGGGCGGAGAAGTGAAGATGGACTCGCGCCGGCAGGCCGGCCCGCGTTCCGCGAGCGGGCGGGCGAGGGCCGGCGTCGATGAGAAGCTGTACGACCGGCTGGAAGAGGATGTTCACAGGCTGCTGGTGGACTTGCTGGGTTCGCGGGGGCCGGTACTGGAGATC
>JAFGQF010000058.1 GCA_016935775.1 Caldifarciminota bacterium | reverse complement strand
GCCGCCGGGTTCCTGCTCGGCTGGCTCGGCAACCCGGGGTTCGCGGTCGGCCCGCTTTCCGGTTTGACCCTGGGATTGGCCGCCGGTGCGGCCGGGTTCGGGCTGGTCGCGCTCTTCGACAAGGCGCTGAGGTTCTCGCTGCCCGCGACCTATCTCAAGTACGGGGTGTTGCTGCTGATCGCCCTGCTGGCGTCGTACCTGACGATCGAGCCCTGGTTCTGCAAGCTCTGCCCGGCCGGGACCCTGGGCGCGGGCATCCCACTGGTGCTTTGGGACCCGGTGAACGCGCTGCGCGGACTGGTCGGCTGGCTGTACTGGGTGAAGGTCGGCATCCTGCTGCTGGTGGTGGTCGCGGCGATCGGCATCAAGCGGCCGTTCTGCCGCCTGGTCTGCCCGATCGGCGCGGGCTACGGGCTGTTCAACAAGGGCAGCTTGCTCAGGATGCGGGTGGTGACCGACAAGTGCACGGCCTGCAACCTCTGCCAGCGCGTTTGCCCGATGAACATCTCGGCCTACCAGGACCCGAACCAGCTCGAGTGCATTCGCTGCTTCGAGTGCGCCTGGAGCTGCCGGCCGAGCGGCTTGAAAATCGGCACCTAGTCCCCTACAATCCGACAATCGGACGACAATGGCGAATGGCGAATGACGAGTGTTGAATGGCGGGCATACCGAGCCCGGGACTGCAGCGGTCGGCAAGACCCGTGAGAACGCGCAAGCCGGCCTGGCTGCGGACCGCCGTCCCGGCCGGCGACGTCTTCGAGCATGTCAACCGGCGGCTGCGGGACAGCGGGCTCTGCACGGTCTGCACCTCGGCCCGGTGCCCGAACCTGGCCGAGTGCTGGAACCGGGGCACCGCGACGGTGATGCTGCTGGGCGAGGTCTGCACCCGGGCGTGCCGGTTCTGCTCGGTTTGCACCGGCAACCCGCGCGGGGCGGTGGATGAGGATGAGCCGGCGCGGGTGGCCCGGGCGGTGCGCGAGTTGGGGTTGCGCTACGTGGTGCTTACCTCGGTGGACCGGGATGACCTGCCGGACCACGGTGCCGCGCAGTTCGCGCGAACCGTGGTCGAAGTCAGAAGTCAGAAACCGGAAGTCAGAGACCAGAACGCGGACAGGATGAGCGAAATCCGGGTTGAGGTGTTGACCCCGGACTTCGGGGGCAGGGAGGAGCTCATCGGTCGGGTTGTCGATGCCCGGCCGGATGTGTTCGGGCACAACCTCGAGACGGTCGAGCGGCTGAGCCCGGCGGCGCGCGACCGCCGGGCGTCGTACCGGCGGTCGCTCGGTGTGCTCGAGACCGTGAAGCGGCTGGACCCGGGGATGCTGACCAAGAGCGGGCTGATGGTCGGGCTGGGTGAGCGCGACGAGGAGGTATCGCAGGCGCTCGAGCACCTGCGCTCGACCGGGTGCGATATCGTCACCATCGGCCAGTACCTGCAGCCGTCCCGGCGCTGCCTGCCGGTCGAGCGCTACGTGGAGCCGGAGCGGTTCGAGCAATGGCAGGCCGAGGCGCGCGGGCTGGGTTTCCGGTCGGCGTTCTGCGGGCCGCTGGTGCGGAGTTCTTACCTGGCCGATCGGTTGTTCGCGGAGGGAATTGGTGGCCGAATCGGTTCCTGAGGTCGTGCCGGCCCCCCGGGCAGGGCAGCTTGCCCCGGCCGATGTCAGCCGCGGGTTGCGCTTCTCGATTCTCGAGGGTGCGTTCGCGACCGGGCACCTCGCGCTGTCGGGCGGGATGTTCCTGACCGGGCTGGCACTGTTCCTGGGCGCCAATTCTTTCCAGATCGGGTTGCTGGCTGCGGTCCCGGCGCTCGTTTCTATTGTCGGGCTGGCCGCCGGGTTCCTGGTGCGACGCGCCGGCGCGCGCAAGGGCCTGACGGTCTGGACCAGCGGTATCGGTCGGTCGCTGTTCGTCGTGCTGGTGCCGCTGCTGCTGCTCAGGCTGAGGTTCGGGCTCGGCCTGTTCTTCGCGGTGGTCGCCGCCTACAACGTGCTGCTGGCGCTGGCGAACACGACCTGGAACTCGTGGATGAGCGACCTGGTGCCCGAGGAGCGGCGCGGCCGGTTCTTCGGGCTGCGCAACGCCATCCTCGGCGGCATCGCGATGGTGCTGACCTACATCGGCGGCCGGGGACTGGACTGGTTCAAGACGTTCGACGAGGGGCTGGGATTCGGGGTCGCCTACGCGCTGGCGGTGGGAATGGGAATCGTCTCGATGGTACTGCTCGGGCGCCAGCCCGAGCCGGCGCTCGTGCCGCGGCCGCAGGTGCCGCTGCGCGAGCGGCTGTTCGGGCCGTTGCAGAACGAACCCCAGTTCACCCGGCTGATAGTCTTCCTCGCGGTCTGGTTCCTGACCAGCACGATGGCCTCGCCGTTCTACATCGTCCACCTGATCCAGGACTTGAAATTCAGCTTCGCGAGCATCGGGGTCTACGCGGCGATCGGCGGCACGGTCGGCATCCTGTTCCAGCTCTACTGGGGCTGGGTGGTGGACCGGTTCGGGCCCAAGCCGGTCGCGCTGGTCAGCTTCGCGCTGGTCGGGCTGTGCCCGCTGCTCTGGCTGTTCGCGACCGAAACGTTCCGCGCGCCGATCTGGCTGGACGGGTTGCTGAACGGCGTCGGCTGGACCGGGGCCAACCTCGGGCTGATAAACCTGGTCTTCGCGCTGGGCGACAACCCGGTGCGCAAGGAGAGCTACTTCGCACTCTTCTCGGTGGTGGTCGGGCTGGCGACCTTCTTCGCTTCGCTGGCCGGCGGCGCGCTGGCCCAGTTGCTGGCCGGTTTCCGGTTCGAGCTGTTCGGCCGGACCTTCATCAATCACCACGTGCTCTTCCTGGTCTCCGGAGTCGCGCGGTTCGCCTGCCTGCCGCTGCTCGCCCGGGTCGAGGAACGGCGCAGCCGGACAGTGGTGCGGACCGTCCAGGTGCTGGGCGCGTTCACGCTCAACCGGCTGAACTACGGCAAGGGCGTTTTCCTGCACGCCCTGCGGACCCGCAGCCGGGGCTAGTCGCCAGGCTTGACGGCGCTGGTCGCCTGCCAGTAGAATCTCATTGGCGCATCCGGCAAACGGCCCTGACGGAGGCACGATGAAGAGACTTGCCCTGATTCCCGTCCTGCTGTTTCTCGTCGCCACCGGGTCTGCGTTCAACCGGGTGGTGGTGATCGAGGAAGCCTACTCCGAAACCTGAGGCAGCTGCGCGGCCGCCAGTGTGGCGGTCGACCAGATCGAGGCCAACTACCCGGGCCAGGTCGCGGCCATCGAGTGGCACACCAACTCCGGCTACCCGGGGTACTGCGCGGACGCGCGGACGCGCTGGTACACCTACCCGCCGCCGTACTACGTCGGCGGCAACTGGTATTACGCCACGCCCTGGGCGTGGATTGACGGCAAGAACCGGGGCTACCAGTATTCGGGCTGGGACAACTGGGTGCAGCAGCGGCTGGCCGAGCCCGCCGAGCTCGGCGTCGCGCTGGCCGGCAACTACACACCCGGCGCGGGCACGGGCGAGCTCACCGTCGAGCTGGTGAACCCGACCGCCGAGGAAGTCACCGCCAACCTGTACGTCGTTATCACCGAGGACAGCCTCCACTATTCGGCGCCGAACGGCGACCAGTGGCACAACCACGTGCTGCGCGGCTATCTCACCGGGGTCAATGGCACGGGCGTGACGATCCCGGCACTGGGCGCGGACACGTTTGTCCAGCCGTTCACCATCGAGAGCAACTGGATCGAGGACCACTGCAACCTGATTGCCTTACTGCAGGAACCGACCCAGCAACCGGATTCCTCGCGGCCGGTGTTACAGGGCGGCACGATTCCACTGTTGACGCTGACCGGCGCGGCGGAGCCGCCCGCGCCGCGTCCCTCGCTCGAGGTTTCGGCCGGGCCCAACCCGGTTTCGAGCCGGGCCGGGTTCCGGTGCGCGGTTGAGCCGGGAACGCGCTACCGGCTGGAGTTGTTCAGCCCGGACGGCAGGCTGGTGCGGCGGTTCGCGGGAATGAGCCGGACCGGGACAGTGGAGCTGGAGTGGGACCGGACCGGGCTCGATGGCGACCGGTTGAGCCGGGGCGTCTATGCCTGGCGGTTGAGCGCAGGCGACGGGCTCGCGGCGGGCAAGTTGGTGGTGACCGACTAGCCAGGCGACTCCGCCCGAAAGGACCAGGGGCCCGGCTTTCACCGGGCCCCTCAGCGAAGGAGGCAGAGATGCTGTGTCCTTTTTCCCTTGCTCTATATATTTGACACGTTTCCGGCTGAAAGGTTTCGCGGGTTTCCGCACTCGCGCCAGGTTTCGGCAAGTTGCTCACCGGTAACGACTTGCCGGCAAGACGAGCCGCGCCGGCGCGTCCGGCAAGCCGATGCCGGGTTCGCCGGCCGGTTGACACCTTGGGGCGCGGGTCTATAATACCCGTCCCTTAGTCGAGCAATCATAAGGAGTAAGCCATGTCGAAGAAGAAGGGCGGCGGCAGTGCCAAGAACGGCCGCGACAGCGCCGGGCAACGGCTGGGCGTGAAGCGGTTCGGTTCGGAGACGGTCCGCACCGGCAACATCATCGTCCGCCAGCGCGGGACCAGGTTCCTGCCCGGGCTGAACGTCCGGCGGGCGAAGGACGACACGCTGTTCGCGATGGCCGACGGCGTCGTCAAGTTTGAGCACGTTTCCAAAACCAAGCAGCGCATCTCGGTCGTCCCGGCCGCGGCCGAGTAGCGCGCCGGTTTTCCCGGGGACCCCGTGAAAATCCAGTGGCTGGGTCACGCGGCCTTCGTGCTGACCGCGGCGGACGGGACCCGGGTGCTCACCGACCCGTACGAGCCCGGCTGTTTCGAGGGCGCAGTCTGCTACGCGCCGATTACCGGCCAGTTTGACGCGGTGACGGTGAGCCATGAACACGCCGACCATAACTGGACCAAGGGCCTGGCCGGCAACCCGCGAGTGATCAAGGGCACGGGCGAGTTCAGTGCCGGCGGTTTCAGCATCGCCGGGTTCGACTCCTGGCACGACAGTGAGCACGGCCGGCTGCGAGGCCCGAACACAATCTTCGTGTTCGACGACGGCGAGGTCCGGGTTTGCCACCTGGGCGACCTTGGCCACGAGCTGGACGCCGCGACCGTGAACCGGCTGGGCCGGGTGGACGTGCTGCTGGTGCCGGTGGGCGGGACCTTCACGATTGACGCCGGCGCCGCGCACCGGGTGAGCGAGCAGCTCGGGGCCCGGATGATCGTGCCGATGCATTTCAAGACCGACAAGCTGGGGTTCGACATCGCCGGCGTGGACCCGTTCATTGACGGGCGGGAGAACGCCCGGCGCGCGGGTTCAAACGAGCTGGAGGTCGTGCCCGAGATGCTGCCGGTCGAGCCCGAGATTGTCGTGCTGGAGCCGGCGCTCTAGCAGATGACGATTGTCGAACTCCGAGTGACGAATAACAGACTCAGACGGGGGCGTTGAGATGAGAGAGATACCTTTCGAGCAGGTGCGCGACGCGGTGGCGCGGCTCTGCATCGATTCCAACTGCGAGATACCCGAAGACGTCGTCGCCGCGCTCAAGCGCGGCATCGAGGTCGAGGAGTCGCCGACCGGCAAGGAGATACTTGGCCAGATAATCGAGAACACCGAAATCTCCCGCAGGGAGCGGCTGCCCGCCTGCCAGGACACCGGCTGGGCGGTGGTCTGGGTCGAAATCGGCTCGGG
>JAFGQF010000272.1 GCA_016935775.1 Caldifarciminota bacterium | reverse complement strand
GTCCGGGTGTCCACCTTCACCTTGTCGCCGAGCTTGACGAAGAACGGAACGGTGACGACGAGGCCGGTGCTCAGTGTCGCGGGCTTGCCGCCGCCCGAGGCGGTGTCGCCCTTGAAGTTGGGCTCGGTATCGGTTACCTCGAGCACGACGAACATCGGCGGCTCGAAGGTGGTCGGCCGGCCTTCGATGTAGACCACGTCGGCCTCGCAGTTGTCGGACAGGTAGTACTTCTTGTCGCCGACCGCGTCGCGGTCGAGGGCGAACTGCTCGTAGGTGGACAGGTCCATGAAGTGGAAGCCCACATCGTCCGCGTACATGTACTGGCTCCTGCGGCGCTCGTACTCCGCCTCCTCGAGCTTGACCTCGGACTCGAAGCTCTCCTCGAGCTGGGAGCCGGTCTGGATGTTCCGCAGCTTGGCCACCACCCGGGCGCGCCGCTGGGCGGTGCGCTGGCGCTGGTAGCTCAGGACCTCGTAGATGCCGTCTTTGTACTTAATGAGCGTGCCGGACTTGAAATCGTTGGGAGTGATCATTTTGATAAGGGGTTCGAGGGGCCCAGGGTTCCAAGGGTCAAGGGTTCGAGCACTTGAACCCTCGAACCCTCGAATCCTCGAACCCCGGTTTGCAGTGCTGTCACTCTTCTCCTGTTGCTAGAGCCTTGTCAGTTTCTTGGGCGCGCGGGTGAGGTTGCGGCAGCCGGTCTTCGTCACCAGCACCATGTCCTCGATGCGGACCCCGCCGAGCCCGGGAATGTAGATGCCCGGTTCGACCGTGACGACGTCACCGGGCTTGAGCTTGTCGCGGACCGGTTCGGCCAGGCCGGGCAGTTCGTGGACCGCCAGCCCGACACCGTGCCCGAGTCCGTGGCCAAACTGCGGGCCATAGCCCTGGTCGGTGATGTACTCGCGGGCGGCCCGGTCCACCTCGGAGCCGGTCACGCCCGGCCGGACCGCGGCCAGCCCGCGGCGCTGGGCCTCGGCGACGATGTGGTAGACCTGCTCGAGGTCCGGGTCCGGCCGGCCCAGGAAGACGGTCCGGGTCATATCCGAGCAGTAACCGTCAACCCGGCAGCCGATGTCGAAGGTCACGGCGTCGCCCTTGCGCAGCCGGCGGCTCGACGGGGCGGCGTGGGGCTTGGCGCCGTTCGGACCCGAGGCGACGATGGGCGGGAAGGCGTTGTCGCCGACCCGCGCGAAGCGGGCGGTCAACTCCGCGGCCAGGTCCAGCTCGGTGACCCCGGGCCGCACGAACTTCAGCACTTCGGCGAGGGCCCGCTCGGTCACCCGCTGGGCCCGGCTGATGGCTTGCACCTCGGCCGGCTCCTTGGTCCGGCGCAGCTCCAGTGCAAGGTCGCGCTTGACCGGCACGAGTCGCACGCCCTTGAGCCGCTTGCGCAGCGCGGCGGAGAGCTGAAGCGTCAGGTGGCCGGCCTCGACCCCAACCCGGCTCGCGCCCCGAAAATGCTCGAGCGGCAGGGCGTTGTACAGCCAGCGTTTCAGCACCGTCGTCCGGCAGTTACGGACCTCGGTCTTTGCCTGCTCGGCGTAGCGGAAGTCGGTGTAGAACCGGGCGTTGCGCCGGGTGACCAGCAGGATGCCGTTCGACCCGGTATAGCCGCACAGGTAGCGGATGTTCTCGGGCCGGGTGACCAGCAGGCCGTCGATTCCTTCGGCGGCCAGCTTGCTTCTGAGTTTCGCGATGCGGTTTGCCACGATGCCGGATTGTATTGGCGGGCCTTGCTGAGTCAAGGAGGCGCGCTTCCCGGCCGATTGCAGGGGCGGGGGAGCGGGCCGCGCTTCAGGCCGTCTCCGGCCCGGTAGCAGTAGCGGCTTGTCGGCGGCAGGGTCGTTCGCCGGCCGGTTGAGCCCGAGGATTCCGCGTTGATTGCCGGTCTGGCCGGCCGGCAGGCGGTGACGTTCGGGCCGGGCTTGAGAGTCGCGCCGAGAGCCGGGTTGGGCCGGCGGATGTCCGCGGGGTTGCTTCGGCGTCAGAAACCGGGAGTCAGCCCGGGGGTGACCCCCCTCCCGACTCCGAGGCCGTTTCGGGAGAGCGGTCAAAGCGGGCGGCGCGCCCAGGCGCGCCGCCGCAGGTTCCGTGCGAACCGGCTAGCGGACCACGACGAGCGGGCAGGTCGCGGCCGGGCCGTCGCCGCGCGCCCGGACGATGTAGGTGCCGGGCGTGGACGGCGGGGTCCAGTCGAGCCGGGCGGTTTCGCTGATGTTCCAGTCCGCGACCGTGCGGCCGGTGATGTCGCTGACCGTCAGCCGGCGGGTGCCGGGCGGGAGATGGAACCGGACCGTTCGGCCCGCGCGCACCGGGCTGGGACCGACCCGGAGTCCGGCGACCGGTTCGCGGCCGGTTTCTTCGAGCCCGAGGCCGTTGAGCAGGTAGTCGGTGTAGGCTGCCATCAGTGCGGCGCGTTCCGCCTGGGTGCCGACCGCGCCGTAGATGACCGCCGAGCAGATGGTGCGGTAGGTGCCGGGGTTGTGGCAGACCGCGCGGCCGGCCGAGCCCTGGTCGGCGAGGAAGACGTCGCCGCCGTCCGGGCCGAAGACGTCGAGCCAGGCGTCGGGGGAGCCGGCGTAGGGGTAGCCGAATATCATTCCCTCGGTGAAGGTCCCGGCGATGCCGTTCAGGGTCGAGACGTTGCCCGAGGCGTTGCCGTCGCCGATATAGCTCGTGCCGAAATACGGCCAGAGTTCGTTGGTGCGGTTGCCGTAGCCGACGTCACCGCCCTCGATGTAGACCGGGTTGCCGGATTCGAGGTAGCTGATGAGCTGGGTTCTTGCCGTCGTACCGACGGTGCAGTTGTCCCCTCAACACCGGTACCAGCCCATCAGGCAGAAGACGGCGTCGTAGCCGCTGATGTCCGTGGGGAAGGTGGTGTTGTAGACGTCGACGGTGTGGCCCTGCGCTTCGAGCACCTGTTCGACCCACCAGGCGGAGTTGATGGTCTGGCCGATTTCCGAGTCGTACCAGGTGTCGAGCGGGTCGTAGTTCCAGGCACAGATGTTGGCCGCCGGGGCCGCGGCCGGGACCAGCAGGCCGGCGAGCGCGAGCGCGGCAATCAGGCGGGTGTGTTGCACTGTTCCTCCCGGGGGTTGTCGTACCATCCGGTTTCCATATTAGCCTGCCCGGGCGGTGAGTCAATCTTCGCACCGTTTCGGCCAGCCTTGACAGGGAGGATTCTTCGCATAGATTTGACGGAACGGCGGCGCTTGGGCCGCCGGGCAGGGGCCTGTGAAGCGGCACGGCCATTGGGCTTGACCCGGCACGGGCCCGGTTCTAGACTGTGAGTGTGATGGTAGTGGTCCGAAGCAACGTGACCGGCCCACGTTTTGCCGCGTGTGCCGGCGTGACAGACAAGTAAAAGGAGGCAAGATGAAGCTAAGCACTGCCACGTCCCGGTCCGGCCGCCTGGCTGCGGCGACCGTGCTGGGCCTGGGATTGCTGCTGGCTGCCGGCTGGTTCGGTTGTGGCCGGGTGCCACCGGCCGGGTTCTGGGAGCCGTCTGCCGAGGATTCGGCGGCTATCGACGCCGCGGTCCAGGCACATAAGACGATGTTCAAGACGAGCTTCAACGAGCTCGGGTTCCTGGCCTGTGATACCCTGATGCCCGGCACCACCGCGACCCGGCTGCGGTCGGAAATCGCCGAGAACCCGTTCAAGCAGCGGTACCGCACGGACTCGCTTGAGCATCGGTTCTTCACCGACTCGTTCGACCTCGAGTACAGTTTCATCGCCTCCATCGACACGTTGATGGAGGTGAACGGCGCCGAGACGACCTATGTCCAGGAGACGACCGCGACCGTGACCCTGGTGGAGTCGATTCCCGGCGTGCTCCGGATGCACGCGTTCCGCTACACGCGCTTCCTGCGCGACACGCTGTTTTTCCCGGCGCCGGGCGAGACGCTCCGGCTGCAGTTCTACGACACGCTGTTCTCCGACACTTCGATGGTGGTGGAGAAGAGCCTGTACGGGACGACGACCGACGGCGCGGTGCTCAGGAAGTCGGCCGGGGCGTGGTCGCTGTGGAAGGTTGCCGGCGGTAGCCGGTTCTACGCGCCGACCCCGGACGACGCGCCCTACCTTGCCTACCTTTACCTGACCAACGGCGAGCGCGAGGACACCATGCAGTTGCGGCCCGACACGCTGCAGCAGGGCATCCAGCGGTTCTACGATATCGAGGACGAGCTGCCGGTCTACAAGGTCGGCGACAGCCTGCGGGTGCGGTCGATCGCGACGACCGTGCTGGACGCCGCCAATTACAGCTACCTGGACCGGAAGCGTTACGAGTTCAGGGCGTCGGACAAGATCTACCTTGCCGAGCCCGGTCTGCACCGGCTCTACTTCGAGCAGCTGCCCATCGAGGTGCTCTACGAGGCCTCGGGCAAGCCGTTCGAGCAGGGCGCCGAGAACGAGGGGCAGTACCGGTCGGTAATCTGGGGCATGATGCTGAAGGTGGAGGAGTAAGGCAATGACAAACGTCGAGTTTCGAATGTCGAATCGGCGGCTGGTGACGGTCGTTGCCCTGGTACTGGCCTGCGCCGGGGCGGCGCTGGCCGCGAACACCGGCACGGTTACCGGCCGGGTGACCGACCGGTCGACCGGCGAGGCGCTGGTGATGGCCAACGTCCAGTTGATCCAGGACGGCGTGCCGACCGAGTACGGCGCGGCGACCGACGGCAACGGCCGCTACCAGATCATCAACGTCGCGCCCGGCCGCTACACGGTCGAGGCGAGCTACATGGGCTACGACCCGCAGGCGATCACCAACGTGCTGGTCATCCAGGACCAGAACATCACGGTCGACCTGAAGCTGGCCGAGACGGTGATCGACCTGGGGATCCGCAAGGACATTATCGGCTCGAAGGTGAAGCTGGTGAACCCGAAGACGGTGACGGTCGAGCGGATCATCACCGACGAGCAGTTCAAGCGGCTGCCGGTGACCAACCTGGCCGAGCTGGTGGGGATGCAGGCGGGCGTGAGCCAGAGCGGCGGCCAGACCTTCCTGCGCGGCGGCCGGTACGACGACGTCTCCTACCTGGTTGACGGCGTCGCGGCCCAGGACGCGGTCTACGGAACGCTCTGGTCGAGCCCGCGGCCGACGACCGACGCGCTGCAGTCGGTGGTCGTCATCACCGGCGGGTTCGACGCGGAGTACGGCGAGGCGATGTCGGGCATCATCAAGGCGGTGACCAAGGAAGGCAGCGCGAAGACCACGGGCCGCCTTCGCTACACCACCGACGAGGTGTTCCCGGTGCCGGCCTACAACTACGGCTACAACCGGCTCAGCTTCTCGCTCGGCGGGCCGCTGCCGCTGGTGAACCGGCTGCGCTATTTCCTGTCCACCGAGTACTACAAGACCGACGACGACCGCGACTGCCGCTACAACACCGGCCGGTCGCCGCGCGGCGAGTACGCGGTCGAGGGCAAGCTGACCTACCAGTTCCCCAAGGAGTTCTTCCTGACCAGGGAAGGCCTGAAGCTGACCCTCGACGCCCACCACTCCAACTACCAGTGGCGGACCTACGCGCATACCTACAGCTTCGAGCTCGAGGCGCTCTACGCCAACCGGGTCCGTTCCTACAAGGGCAACCTGAGCCTGAACCACATGCTCGACCCGACAACGGTCTACGAGGCCAAGTTCGGCTGGTTCAACACCTCGCTGATGCGCGCGGTGCGGAACTTCGAGGCCGAGGCCGACGACACCACCGGGTTCTGGGGTTTCCTGCGCCAGTACGGCGCCTGGGACCGCTATTTCTTCCGCGGCGAAGACTGGGTCTTCAACTGGGAAAAGTACGCCGACTACGAGCGCAGCCAGGGCGTGCCCGAAAAAGAGCTGGTCAAGAACAAGCGCGAGGCGGTGCTGGCGCTCTACCGGAGCTACTGGCTCGACCGGGACAACAACCGGGTCTACCGCCACGAGGGCGAGAAGAACTTCGTCACCAGCTACGCGCTGATCGACTACCCCTACGGCGTTGCCGGCCTGTTCATCACCGAGGGTGACAACCGGTCGTGGCACTACCGCGCGACCAGCAACATCATCGGCAAGGTGGACTTCACCAAGACGCTGAACAAGGTGCACGAGATCAAGACCGGCGTCAACTTCACCCAGTACGACATCTCGGTCTACGAGAACTCGTTGCCCTGGGACCCGAACCCGTTCTGGGACGCGTTCACCTACGAGCCGCTGGTTCTCGCCGCCTACCTGCAGGACAAGGCCGACTTCGAGGACCTGGTGGTGCGGGCCGGTCTGAGGTTCGACTACCTCGACTCCAAGGCCAAGGTGCGGGCGTTCCCGGAGAGCCTGGGCGCGCGGCCGGAGATATCCGACTCGCTGCTGCCGGTCGAGGCCAAGTTCCGGCTGTCGCCGCGGCTGGGCATCTCCTACCCGATCACCGAGCGGGTGAAGTTCCGATTCAGCTACGGCCACTTCTTCAAGAACCCGTCGTTCAACAACCTCTACACCTACGCGGACAAGTCGGCCGCCGAGCTGCGGGGCCGGGGCAACGTCATCGTCGGCAACGCCGACATGTCGGCCGAGAAGACGATCGCCTACGAGCTCGGGTTCGACGCCCAGCTTTCGGACTTCTTCCAGTTCGACCTGACCGCCTACTACAAGGACGTCTTCGACCTGTCGGGCCTGAGGACGGTCCAGGCGCTACCCCAGCCGTACACGATGTTCTACAACGTCGAGTACGCGCGCATCCAGGGCGCCGAGGCGACGATGACCAAGGTGCTGGACGACTACTGGTCGGCACGGCTGGGCTACACCTTCCAGATCGCCAAGGGCACGGCCTCGGACGCGTTCGCCCAGTACCAGCGCACCGAGCCCTACAAGATCGACTACTTCCTCGACCAGGACCAGCGGCACTCGGTCCACGGCGACCTCACCTTCTCGTTCCCGTCGGACTTCGCCTTCGTGCTGATGCGCGACTTCGACGTGTCGGGTGTCGCCAACTTCGGGTCGGGCACGCCCTACACGCCGACCGACACCCGCGGCAACCCGACCGGCCCGGAGAACTCGGCCCGGCTGCCCTCGACGTTCTCGGTTGACGCCCGGGTCGGCAAGGACATCAGGCTCGGCGGGGTCGGGCTGGCGCTCACCTGCGACATCACCAACGTGCTCAACGCCGAGATCATCACCAACGTTCACACGGCCACCGGGCTGCCCGACTACACCGGCCGCCGGATAACGCAGGGCGAGTTCTCGGGCGGGATAGCGTTCGGCGACTTCTACTACCACCCGGCGCGCGACTACGACCACGACGGCTACATCACCCAGCGCGAGGCCTACACTTCCTACATCATCGCCTACCGCGACGCCAACGACCCGCCGACCTACTACGGACCGCCGCGGAAGATCCGGTTCGGCGTCAGCCTGTCGTTCTAAGGAGGACGGATGCGAGCGAAAAGAACCCTGATCGCGACCGGCCTGCTGGTGATGATGCTCATCGCGCTCACCGGCACTGGCTGGGCGCGGACTGCCACTTCGCCGCCGCCCGAGGGCGAGCGCATCTACGACATGAAGTGGCTGAACATCAACAAGTGGCTGTGCACGTTCCACAGCGACGGGCGCTACGGCTACGACCCGACCCGGGGCGGCGGCGAGGCGGGCGGCTCCTGGCCCCAGCCGCTGAAGAACTACTACATCTTCGGCGCCGGGCTCTGGTTCGGCAGCCTCAAGGCGCGGCCGGACGGCAAGGTGGACACGCTGGTCACCTTCGGCTACAACCCGAACTCGGGCGGCAGC
>JAFGQF010000271.1 GCA_016935775.1 Caldifarciminota bacterium | reverse complement strand
GTACAGGAGGCCGTTGCCGTCGCAGATGCCCCGCGAGCCCTTCTTCGGCGGCTTGCCTTCCATCCCGTCCGGGATCGGCGCCAGCGTCGCCCAGGTGTCTTCCATCGCGTCATAGGAGAAGAACGAGGGCGACTTGTAGCCCTTGGTCGCGTAGATGAGCTGCGTCGTCGGGTCAATCGCCAGCCAGCCGCCGTCCTTCACGTAGCCCTTGCCAAGGCCGATCGGCTGCGGCGCCACCTCGGTCCAGCCTTCCGGCCAATCCGGCATGTCGGTCAGGTACACCGTCCCGGTCAGCGTGTCGTTATCCGGGTACTTGTCCCCGACCAGCTCGGTCTGCGCGGTCACGTAGTAGGTCCCGGTGTCGCCGGTCGGCTCGTTCCACGGGGTCGAAAGCTCGACCTCCCGCTCCTCGCCAATTGCCAGCCCGGTCACCGTCGCCGTGCCGTTGTACACCTCGACATCCGAGCCGTCGTCAACCACCACCCGCACGTCAAAGGTTTCGGCGTCCTCGCCGAGGTTCCTGACCTTGACCTTCGGGAAGATGTCCTTGCCCGTCCGCCCGGTGCCCGCCGGCTTGATTATCTCGGTCATCGTCACGTCGTGGATGGTCGAAACCAGCCAGTCAACGAGGTTCGACGGGTCGTTGTCGTAGTCCTCGCCCCAGCGAGCGCCGAGCCCGTCCACCACCGTGATATGGCCGGTGCCGACCGAGTAGTCGATGTTGCAGCCGTCGGTGCCGTAGAAGTCGGCCCAGGCCATGCTGTCGATCACCTGGCTGCCCTCGACCTTCAGCATCGCGCCGGCCGCGTTCCCGGCCGTGAAGCTGGTATGCGAGAAGTTGTTGACGGCGTCAATCAGCGCGCCGTCCTGGACGTAGATGCCGCCCGCGTCCATCCAGGTGAAGTTGGCGTACTGCGCCGCGATGGTCGCGCCGGTCGCGACGTCGAACGCGTACGGGTAGTCGGCACTGACCGCCGTCACCTCACCCCGGGCATCGGTGCCGGTCCCGACCGCCGAGAAGGTCCCGCCGTCCACGTGGACCGCGCCCGAAGCGTCGGCCGCGCCCACGGTCAGCGTGTACTCGCCCAGCAGGAAGTTGCCGTCAACCAGCGTCAGCGCGCCCTCGACCGCGAAGTCGCCGGTGACAACGACGTCGCCGTCGGCCATGTTCTCGACGTCGAGGTCGTAGAACGTGCCGCCGCCGATGGAGTCGCCGTAGAAGTAGACGAGGCCGTCGTTGCCGTCGTACGTCCCGGTGCAGTTCCAGTTGCCGTTGACGGTCATCTCGTCCGGCCCGGTCACCGCGCCGGTGATCTCGACGCCGTTGAACTCGAAGTCGCCGGTGCCGGTCAGCGCGGTCGTGCCGTCGAAGGTGATGTCGGCGTCGCCCATGTCGAGCACGCCGTCGTTGGTCAGGTCGCCGCCGACGTAGTAGTGGCCGCCGGCGAACGACTCGCCGCCGTTCTCGAGGGTGTTGTCCTCGCTGATGACGAGGTCGCCGTTGACGTCAATGTCGCCCTCGGTCATCACCTCGCCGGGCGGCAGCTCGATGGAAGCCTGCAACCCGAACGGGCCGTAGCCCCAGTTGTTCCAGCCGTTGGCCCCGGTCGTGACGTCGCCGTAGAAAATCAGCATCGCGCCGGTGAGTTCGAAGGTGATGTAGCTGCCGTCGTAGGCGGCCACGCGGTCGCCGACCTGGACCCCGGCGATGGTCTCGGTGAAGGTGTTGACCCCGCTGGCAACCGTCTTGTAGGTGCCCTCGGCGACCATCCCCCAGTCCCAGCCGTTATACCCGGCCCGCATTATCTTGCACTTGACCTGGCCGCCGCTCCCGCCACTGCCGACGTAGCAGGACCAGGAGGTGATGTCGCCGGCCACGGTCGCCGGACCCTCGGCGATGATGGTCATCCCGGCCCCACCGCCGAACCACCAGGCGCCGGCCGGGTCGTTGCCGAAGGTGGCGCTCAACGGTCCCTTGTCGATGTAGACGTCGAAGAACGAACAGCCGAGGTCGATCTCGCTGTTGACCGTCGCGTCGGCCGAGCCGTCGAAGTACACCGCGCTGCCGTCGCCGGACGTGAAGTCGCCGTCGTTGTCGAAGTCGCCGGCGCACTCGATGGTGCCGTTGTTGGTCAGCGCGCCCACTATCCAGATGTCGCCGCCGCAGTCGAGCGTCTTGCCCGCCACGACCGTCATCGAGGCCCCGCTGCCGACTTCCAGGCTCGCGCAGGCGTAGCCCGTGCCCGAGTTGGTGCTCGGGTAGTAGGTACAGCCGGTCGGAATCTCGACGTCGTCACTCGAACCCGGGACCGTCCCGGTGTCCCAGTTGCCGCCGGTGTTCCAGTCGGTGCTGACCGTGCCGGTCCAGAGCCCGGGCGTGCCGGTCACCTGGTAGAACTTGATGGCGTAGTTGTTCTTGAGATAGGTGTTCGCGATGTTCAGGCCGACCGTGCCGTTGTAGTTCTCGATGCCCACGCCATTGTAGGCCCAGCCGTAACCGTTGTCCGTCTGGTACTGGAACTTGATGGACATGTCGGACTCGTCGAGAATCATCTGGAACGTGTACATGCCGCTGCCGAAGTAGCGGCTGTAGTTGTACCAAGTCACGACGACCTTGCGGCTGCCGGTCGAACCGTAGGTGCCCCACCGGACCTGCGCGCCCGAGTAGTAGCTGTGCAGGTCGCCGGTGAACGGCGCGAACACGTCGTTGGGCGTCCCGGTATTGGGGAACGGGTAGCTGGGATACCAGGTCGAAGGGGACGTGAAACAGGCGTAGCCGTTGGTGCCGACGTAGATGGTGCTGTAGTTGGTGCCGCGGTAGCTGAAATTCCAGCCGAAGTTGAATGTCCAGTAGCTGTCGTCACCGCTGCTGGCGTTGGTGTAGTTGTTGTCCCAGCTGTAGGTCGGGCCGCCGGTTTCGTCCGAGTCTATCCAGTAGAAACCGTCGGCGTCCGGCCCCCCGGCGCCGTCCAGCTCGCCGCCCCGGGAGGGCGCCTCGAACTGGTCGAACGCCTTGAGCGCTTCGAGATAGGCCTCGGGATTCGACTGTTTGAGTTCCTGGCTGGGCACCGCCGTGGCGTCGGCCGGAACCACCGCCGGCCGCTCGCCGGCGGCCATTGCCGCCGCGAACAGCAGTGCCAACAGCAGGGTCACTGGCGCTTTGCGCATCTGGCCTCCTTGCTGACCTTATCGGTCCCTGCCGGGTGGGAAATGTTCTTGTCGCGCGCGGGACCCGGCCACCCGGCTGTGAAACCGGCCCGATTGCTCAGGGGTTTCCCTGGTCCTTTGCGGAGATGTAACCCGTTTTGCAGACCCGGGCTCGCCGGTTGCGGGCGGGGTCCGCGCACGGAAACAATATAGCCTGCCCCCTCCGGCTGTCAAGCGCGACAACGGTCCCCGGTTCGGGTTTGACTCCTGCCGGGTTTGCCTCTACACTGCCTCGTGACTGCAAACCCTAGCTCGACAAAGGAGACCAGGATGAAACTGACCGTCCTGACCTGCACGTTACTGCTGGCCGGCCTGGCCGCGAGCCCCTGCTTCGCAGCCAGCGAGCTCCACGGCGTGATGGCGCCCGGCGGCTATTCGGTCATCGTGGACACCGCCTTCGTGACCGCCGCGCCGCCGGCGATTGACACCTTCCTGACCCCGGGCTGGCAGGCCGACTCGACCGTGCCGGTCGACTCCTTCGACTTCCCGGATGTCGCCGACTGGCCGATGCTCATCGAGCTGGCAGTCCGGATTGACGGCGCCCCGGGCCGCTACCCGTTCCCGGGCCCGATTCGCGAGGTCTGGTACCGCTTCCCGGGCGTGCAGCCGCCCGCGCCGGGCGTGATGTTCTGGGCCCCGTCCGGGGTGCAGGAGAACCCGGCCCGGCCCGAAGCCGCGCCCCGGCTCCGCGTGTCGCCCTCGGTCGTCACCAACTCGGCGCTCATCAGCGCGAACCTGCCGCCCTGGGCCGGGAACGAACTGCTGGTCTGCGACGCGTCCGGCCGGCCGGTCCGCACCCTCAGGCTCGAGCGCCGGGCCGACGGGACCGCCACCACCACCTGGCGCGGGGACGACGAATCCGGCGCGCTCGTCCCGGGCGGAATCTACTTCTGCCGTGCGGCCGGCGGCCCGGCGGCCAAACTGCTCGTCGCCCGCTAACCGCACCGGCCCTTGGTCCGCGCCGCGCTCGCCGGCCTCGCCCTGCTCATCGGCTGTGCCGCCGGCCCGGTCAGCGAGACCCGGCTCGGCACCCTGCCCGAGAGCTTCCTCGAGGACCGGTTCCAGGTCTCGGCCAACTCCCGCCACGTCGCGCTGGTCGTCGAGTCCGACTCGGGCCAGGCCGCGGTTGTTGACGGCCGGCGCGGTCCCTGGTACGGGTCAATCGGCCGGCTCGAGCTCAACGACAACGGCACCTTTGCCTACGCCGCGACCCGCGGCGATACCGCGCTCGTGGTCCGCGACGGCCGTGAAGGCCCGGCCAGCCGGTCAATCGGCGCGCTCGCCTACTCCCTGGACGGGAAACACCTCGCCTACCCGGCGAAGCAGGCCGACGGCCGCTGGGTGATGATGGTCGACGGCCGGCAGGCAGCGTTCCACGACGAAATCAGCTGGCCGGCGCGCGACCCGGGCTCGGCCCGGCTGGCCTACTCCGCCCGCGACGGCGACTCCTGGCGCCTCGTGCTCGACGGCGCGCCCGGCCCGGGCTGGGACGAAATCAACCCCCCGCGCTTCGAAGACGACGGCCGGCTGGTCTACGCGGCCCGGCGCGGAACGGACTGGCGGGTCTTCGCCGGCGACAGCTCCTGGCCCTCGCCCGGCGGCCTCGGCGGCCCGGTTCTTGCCGGCGCCACGGGCGGCGCGGCGTGGGTCGCGGTTGACTCGGGCCGCGCCCGGCTGGTCAGGAACGGCGTCCCGGGCCCGGCCCGCGACTTCATCATCGAGCTCGCCGCCACCCCGGACCTCGGCACCGTCGCCTGCGCCGCCCGCGACGGCGGCCTTTGGACCGTGCTGGTCAACGACAGCCCGGTCGCCCGCTCGAACGGACCGCCGCTCATCCGGGTCGCCCCCAACGGCCGCGTCGCGGCCACCATCGTCCGCGACGACGGCCGCCAGGCGATGCTCGTTGACGGTGCCGAACACCGGCCCCACGCCGGGGTCAGCGAGCCGGTGTTCAGCCCGGACGGCTCGCGCCTGGCCTACGGCGTCGCGGACGGCGGCCTGATGGCGGTCGTCGTGGACTCGGACCAGCACCAGTACTACGAAGCGGTCACCCGGCTCGAATTCAGCCCCGACTCCCGCCGCTTCGCCTACGCCGCGCTCAAAGCCGGCCGCTGGCGCCTCGTGGTGGACGGCGAAGAGGGCCCCTGGTTCGACGCCATTCTCGAGTCCCCGGCTTTCTTCGGCCCGGACGGCAACCGGGTAGCCTATGCCGCGGCCTCGGGCAAAACCCGCTTCATCTACACCGACGGCCAGCGGCTCGAACCGGGCTACGACGGCGTCCGCCGGCCGGTCTTCGACGGCAACGACCGCCTGAACCTCGTCGCCCTGCGCGGCGACACCCTTCTGTCGGTCTCCCGGCGCCTGCCCGACTGACCCTCGCCCGCTCCTCGTCCCCCGTCCTCACTCCTCGTTCCTCATCCTCCGTGTTTTCCCCAGGCGGGCGCGCGGCGATTGTCGGCTTGGGACACAATCCCGACCGCCGCCACGTCGGGTTATGTCCCGCGCCGGTCGCGTCCCCCGTCTTGAAGTACGGCAGCCCGGCTGCCGCCTTGTCCTCATCTTCCGGCTCATCCTTCACATTCATCCTTCATCCTTGCCCTCAACGCGTCCCGAGGCGGTCGTGTCCCGAGTCCATTTCCCCGCCCGGAAAACGCTGGGACACCTCCCCATTTGCGGAGGACCGAAATGGGGAAGCGTCCCGGTTTTCCAACTCGCTCTGTGGTTGTCCCCTTGGCGCTCTTGGCGGTTATGTCGGCCTTCGTTCCGCTATGTGCCTCCGTGGTTATCCCCTTGGCACTCTTGGCGGTTAAGACGGGAAAGCCGAGGGCGGCCCGAAGGCCGCCCTCGCTGTTTCTGCCGGTCTCAGCCTAGTGCTGGACCACCAGCTTCTGCGTGCCGGTGAAGC
>JAFGQF010000270.1 GCA_016935775.1 Caldifarciminota bacterium | reverse complement strand
GCGCCCCACGTGTCGTTCTGGATGTCGTACTTCCAGAACCCGAAGGTGTTGTTGCCCTTCGTGGCATACAGGAAGCCGTTGCCGTCGGCGATGCCCCGCGAGCCCTTGCGCGGCGGCTTGCCTTCGATGCCGTCCGGGATGGACGCCAGGGTGGTCCAGGTATCCTCGCGCGCGTCGTAGGCGAAGAAGTCCGGCGTCTTGTTGCCCCGCGTCGCGTAGATGAGCTGGCTGCCTTCGTCAATCGCCAGCCAGCCGCCGTCCTTCACCTGCTTCGCGCCCGCCGGCATCCGCGCGACCTCAACCCAGCCGAACGGCCAGTCGGGCCGGGCGCTGACTTCGAACTCGCGGTCGAGCAAGTCGTTGCCCGGCGCGGTGTCGCGAGCCACGGCAACCGAACAGCGCGCAAGCCAGGTGCCCTCGTCCATGCCCGGCGCGAACTCCGGGAAACCCACCTCACGTTCCTCGCCCAGCTCCAGGCCAATCACCGCCACTTGCTCGCGGTAGCGCTCGCTGCCGGCCGGGTCCGAAACAACGAACCAGGCCTCGCAGTTGACCGCCCGGTCACTGTGGTTCTTCACGCGGCCCCGCGGCACCACCACCGCGCCCGTGTCCAGCCAGCCGGCCGGCGCGATGATGCCGGCCACGGCGACGTCGAATATCCCGGGCTCGAGCACCGCAAAACCCTGCTCGATTTCGTCGTTGTCCGCAAGCTGGTCGCCGGCATACCCGGTGCTGCAGCGCGCGGTCCAGTCGCCGACCGCCTCCGGGACGAACCCGGCAAAGCCGTCAACCAGCACCGAGTCGCCCGGCGCCAGCCCGGTACAACTCACCATCTCGCGGTAGACTTCGGCGTCGGCCGGGTCGGAAACCATCAGCCACGCCTCGACATCGGCGCTGACCGTGCCGTTGTTGCGCCACGTCGCGGCGGGCCGCACCGTGTCGCCGGCGACGTACGACCCGGCCGGCTCGACGATTGCCATCACCCCGACGTCGCGGTAGTGGACCGTCACCGAGCCAAACGAAGTATCGTTGGCGTTGACCATGTCGCCCGCCAGCCGGACCGAACAGCCGACCGCGAAACTGCCGGTGGTCGCCGGCGTCCAGTCGGCGAACGAAAGCTGGACGCTCGCGCCGGGCGCGAGCGTGCCCGTGTTCGCCGTATCCGCGTAGCCGTCACTGATGCTGAACGCCACGTCAAACGCCTGCGGAGCGCTGCCCGCATTGCGGACCGTTGCCAGCGGCTGGACCGCCACGTCCCGGTAGACCACCCCGGTCGGCGCGTCAACCGAAACCGCAGCCGCGTCCAGCACCCGGACCAGCACCGCGCCGAGCGCGCTGTCGTTGTCCGGCGCGACGTCGCCCGCCAGCCGGGTCGAACAGCTCACCGCGTGGCTGCCGCGCGGCCAGCCGGACTTGGCCGGGAACGTCACCAGCCGGGTGGTGCCCGGCTGGTGGTCGGTCACTTCGGCACTGTCGTCGTAGCAGGTCCCGACCCGGGCGCGAACCCGGTAGCTGGCCGCGACGTTGCCGAAGTTGTGCACCGAGCAGACCGGCGCCACGCTCGCGGTCGAGTCAATCGTCCCGGCCGGCGCGAGCAGGCTGGTCACCCCGACGTCCGGCAGGTTGAGCGAAACGTCGCCGGTGATGCACCAGGCGAACGGCTGGTTTGCCGCGGTGGCAACGTTCTGGCCGTAGACCTTGACGGTCCAGACCCCGGTTTCAGGGCTGTTAACTCGTGCGCATTCCTCGACGTTGACCGCGTCCCAGGATGTCGGGTTGGGCACCGACTGGCCGCCCGAGTACTGGTTGCCCCGGTAGCTGGTCCCGGAAGGCGACACCAACTCGAGGTTCAGGTCGTTCACCAGCGTCGGGTTGGCGTTGGGCGCGGCCGCGGTGTCGGTCCACGCGAGCGCGACCCGCAGCGGCAGCGCCGAGTACACCTGGAAGTCGTACTGCTTGTACTGCCCGGTCGCCAAGCCGGTTGTGTCATCGCAGAGCGCGAGCTTGCGGGCATCGCCGGTAAAATGGAGCACCGAGTCGGCGTCAATCCTGCCCCAGCCGATGGCGTAGCTGGGAACAGTGTAGGAGCTGACGTTCGGATCGGCCGAGGCCATTGCCATCGCGCGCAGCAGCGCCGCCGAGATGTACTCGAGCCGGTCGGACGGGTTGGCGCTACCGGTTGGGTAGTAGCCCTCCTGCAGGTAGCAGCGCATCAGCCCGACCGTGCCGTTCACCGCCGGTGTCGCCATCGAGGTGCCCGAAAGCTGCTCGTAGGTGTTGGTCGCCGGCGCCATCCGCGCGGAGTACAGGCTCACGCCCGGCGCCATCACGTTCGGCTTGAGCCGGTTGTCTTGGGTCGGGCCTTCGGACGAGAAGGTGGCGATCGTGTTGGAAGTCGTACCGTTACCGGTCGCTCCAACGGTCATCACGTTCTTGGCTATCCCGGGGTTGCGCAGCCGGCGAGTGCTGGACTCGTTGCCCGCCGCCATAATGTTGAGGAAGTCTTTATGTGCCCAGTTGAACGCGTCGGTCGAAGCGTCCATCAGCAGGTAGGTGCCGGAAGAATTGGACCAGCCCCAGGAGCCGGAGTGCTGCTTGATCGGTCGCAGCGAATCGGGCAACCCGCGGCCGGCGTAGACAGTGTCCCAGAGCGGCCAGAGGTCCTGGCCGACCGTGAAGCTGCCGCTCGAGTTGGTCAGGTCCACGAAGCAGAGCCGGGCGTCCTTCGCCATCCCGTCGTAGAAGCTCATGCCGCCGCAGTCCGAATCGTTGCCCGCGACCGTGCCGTTGACGTGGCTGCCGTGGCGCGGGCTCTCGCCTGCGTTCGCGCCCTGGTAGAGCTTGAACGCCACGACTTTGCGGTGCGCCGGCCAGATTCCCGGCGGTGTGATCGGCAACGCCGGGTCGCGGAACATATCGTGGCCGGTATTGAGACCGGTGTCGGTGGTGGAAAGGACCACGCCCTGGCCGCGCACGCCCTTCAACCAGCTCGTCCGCACCGACAGCGCCGTGTCCGGCTGGGCCGTCGCCTTCCAGCCGGTCTGGGTCACCCACTGGACCTGGTTGTTGGCGACCGTCGGCTCGGAGTATTCCTGTACCCAGAACACGTCCGGGTGGCGGGCGAGCCGGGCGATATCGCCCGCGCCCAGCACCAGCCGGACCGTGGTCGCGAGCCCTGAACGGCTGGCCGACACTACCTCGCCCAGTTCGCCGGCCGCGGCCAGCAGCGCCGCCTCGTCGCCGCCCGGCGCCATCGCCGCGACGACCTCGACCGGCCCGTCGCGCTTCAGGAGCGCCGGCTCGATGCGCCAGCCGGGATGGTGAAGACCGACCCAGCGCACGAACGGCAGGCTGCGCACCAGCTCGCGCTCGACCGGGTCGAGCCGACAGATTGTCGCGTAGTGAGGAACGTAACCGTACGATTCGAACCCGAGCCGCGCGAGATCGCGAACCCAACGCCGGTCAATCGGCCCGTCGAACTGGACGATGCAGGGCTGGCGTACGTCCTCGTGCTCGTCCAGCAGCAACTCTGCCGGCAATCCCGGGTCGGGCGCGCGGGTGTCCAGCTCCGCGCCGTTCAGCCGGACGAAGTTGTTCTCCTCGCCGGTCGCCGGGTCGAACCGGCGCGCCGGGCCCATGTCGTAATGCGTCGCCGGCCCGGCCGCCGCCGCCAGCACCAGCGCGAGAACGCCGAAACAGACTGCTTTCATTGGTCCTCCTGATGGATGTCCCGAAAACGCTCCAATAACAGGCTAGCCAGCCACGCCGGGTTGTCAAAGCCGCACCGCCGGACTTGACAGGCGGCCGGTAGCTGGCCTAGCATTGGCCGAAATGAATGAGGCACCACGGTTCGACCGCGACGACGTCCTGCTGTGGCTGGGAGGACAGGACCCGAACGACATCCGCGCCGTGATGATGGCCCTGGGCAGGAACCCGGACTGCCCCAACTTCGAGCTCGACCGCGACCCCCAGGAGCTGCTCGACGAACTCGACGACGAGTGGCCCGACGTCGGCACACTGCTTGTTGCCATCGAGGAGGCGCTCGCCATCGAACCCGACCGGCTCGAGCGCCTGCTGCGTTACGAGGAAGACGAGCCCGACCCCGAACTCGAACTTCCCGAAGTTGATGACGAGCCGGACGGGGACCTGGGCTAGCCGCGCGGAATTGTGGCCCGTCCGTACCGCGGGATGTCCATCCCCTGTTGCCAGCAAAGGTAAGCCGACTTCGGCCCGAGGTCAGAAGTCGCCACCACGCCCGGGTTGCCGTGAACGTCGATGGCAGTGGATGACCACCGGCCCGAGGTAGCCGCCCCGCAGCGCCGAATCCAGCGACCGTTCCTCCTGCATCAGCCGCACGACGGTCCGCGCGGTCGAACAGCGGATGGTCATCTCGCCGATGTGGGTGCAGCCGCATGCCCCGAGCCGGCTGTCAGCGTAGCAGCCCGCGCCGACGACCGCCGAGTCGCCCAGCCGTCCCGGGTAGCCCCGCGCCCAGCCCGACGAACTGACCCCGGCCGCGATGCGGCCCAACCGGTCCCGGCAGAGTATCACCGTGGTCCCGCCAGCAACGCGGCTCCCGGGCCGGCGGCGCCGGTTTCAGGTCGGCTCGCTTCGAGATCCGGCTGCCGAACAATCCTGGCCCGCGGCCGGTTCCGGTCAAGCTCGGCGCCACCCTCGCTCACCACCAATCCCGTCAAGCCCGCGCCGCCCGCGGGCCCCGGCCGCAAACCCGCGCCCGGCAAGGGCCGGCGCCATCGCCCCGGTCCACGGACCGTCCCGGACCGGCCATTGACGAACCGCCCTCCGCGGCGCTACAATCCGCACCGTTTAACGATGAGAGGAGCAATGAAGAACCACTTTCTGCCCGCGGGGACACTGTCCCCGGTCAGCGACCCCGAGGTCCAGTCCGGCGAGGACGAACCTCCGGGTACCATCGCCGGTACAGCCGGCTCCGTCTCCCTCGATCATTCGACCGTCCGCGCGCCCGGACCGGCATCCTTCCGCGCCCGCTGCTTCCCGGGCGTCACCGACGCCCAGTGGAATGACTGGCGCTGGCAACTCCGCAACCGGGTCCGCGACCTCGCCGGGCTCGAGCGCGTCATCGAACTCTCCCCGGACGAGCGGGCCGCGCTCGACGGCACCCGCGCGCGGCTGCCGCTGAGCATCACTCCCTACTACGCCGGCCTGCTCGACCCGCGCGACCCGCGCCAGCCGCTGCGCCGCTCGGTCGTTCCGCAGGCCGCCGAGCTGGCCCGGGGACGCGGGGAGGCAGATGACCCGCTGGGCGAGGACGCCGACTCCCCGGTGCCCGGCCTCGTCCACCGCTACCCGGACCGGGTGCTCTTCCTCGTCACCGGCTCCTGCTCGGTCTACTGCCGCTACTGCACCCGCTCGCGGGCGGTCGGCGGCAAGCGTGACTGCTACGGGCCCTCGAACTGGGAGACCGCGCTCGGTTACATCGCGTCCCACCGCCGGGTTCGCGACGTCCTGCTCTCGGGCGGCGACCCGCTGACCCTGCCGGGCGAGCGGCTCGAGTGGCTGCTCGGCCGGCTGCGCGCCATCCCCCACGTCGAGATCGTCCGCATCGGCACCAAGGTGCCGGCGGTCCTGCCCCAGCGCGTCACGTCGGCGCTG
>JAFGQF010000269.1 GCA_016935775.1 Caldifarciminota bacterium | reverse complement strand
CGCCTTCTCGATGCTCAGGGCGCAGCTCGCGCACGACATCCCGCCGATGCTCAAGGACGCGGTCTCGGTCGCGGCCAGTTCGGCCTTATCCATCAGCACCGGTTCGGGGATGCCCGGCGTCCCGGACTCCGGCTCCGCCTTCATCCCTCCGCCTTCATCCTTGTCCTTGAGGAACCGTTCCGGCTCCTTGTCGAAGCGCGTCTTGCAGTTGGCGTTGCAGAAGTAGTACCTGGTTCCCTGGTAGTCCGTGGTCCCGGCTTCCTTGCCCTCCGTCACCTTCATCTTACACACCGGGTCAACGTGGACCACTTCTGTTTCCATGTTGCTGTTAGACCGGGGCTTGCGGCTGCGCGGTTCCTGGCAGGACATCGGTCCAGACGCCCGATTTCGCGCGACCGGGACGAATCTTGACCGCGAATCCTCACGCCGTCCATCACCGCTTGATATTACCGGCTAGCATCTGGTCACCAGCTTATAGTGGCCCAAGGCAGCAGAAGACCGAGAAAGGAGAAATCGAGTAGTGAACCGACCAAGAAGAATTGCCCGCGCCGGTGAATCGCGGACCGGCCTCCGCGCCGTTCTCCTCGTCATCGGCCTGGCGGCGCTGACCGGGCTCATGTCTGCCGGCCAGGTCAGGGGCAGGATTATCGACTCCGAAACCGGCGAACCGCTGCCATTCGCCAACATCATCATCGAGAACACCGACCACGGCGCGGCCACCGACCTCGACGGCGACTACCACATCGCCCCGGTCCCGGCCGGAGACTACGTCTGCCTCGCCTCGATGCTCGGCTATGCCGACTCGCGGGTCACCGGCGTCAAGGTGGCTGCTGACGGTGCCACCAGGCTCGACATTGCCCTCTCCCCGCGCGCAATCCGGCTCGATGCTGTCGCGGTCACGGCCGAGCGCGCCCGTTCGACGGTCGCCGGCCTGCTCTCGAGCCAGCAGCGGGCGCCGACGGTCAGTTCCGGCATCTCCGCCGAGCAAATCTCCAAGGCCCCGGACGCGCGCGCCTCGGACGTCCTCAAGCGGGTCACCGGACTGTCGGTGGTTGACGGCAAGTACGTCTTCGTCCGCGGGCTCAACGAGCGCTATAGCAGCGCGACGCTGAACGGCTCGACCCTGCCCAGCCCCGAGCCCGACCGTCGGGTCGTTCCCTTCGACATCTTCCCGTCCGGGCTGCTCGACGACATCGTCATCACCAAGACCTTTGCCCCGAACCTGCCGGGCGAGTTCGCCGGCGGTTCGATCCGGCTCACCACCAAGGACTTCCCGGACAACCGCATCACCCGGTTCGGCGCTTCGGGCGGGATGAACAGCGGCACGACGTTCCGGGACTTCGCGACCTACCACGGCGGCGCGCTCGACTTCCTGGGATTTGACAACGGCACCCGGCGAATGCCGGCGGCCATCCGCGAAACCTCGGGCGGCAAGCCGCTGGTCGAGCGCGGGCTCTCCGGCTACGGCTTCACCGAGGAGGAGCTGGAGCGGTTCGGCGAGTCGTTCGCCAACGTCTGGAGCCCGGTGCTGCGGAAAGCCCCGATGAACGGCAGCTTCGACCTGACCTACGGCGACCGGCACGAAATCAGCGGCCGGCCGCTCGGCTACCTCGCGTCGCTCACCTACAAGAACAGCTACTCGTTCCGCGACCAGGAAAGCACCTACTACTACGTGATGGGCGCGGGCGATACCCTCGAACCACGGCATTCGATCGACACCCTGCGCAGCTCGCAGTTCGACGTGCTCTGGGGCGGGATATTCAACGTCAGCTACAAGCCCTCGCCCGCGGCCAAGCTCGGGTTCAAGACCACCTACACCCGCAGCGCCCAGGACGAGGTCGTGACCTACTACATCCTGCCCAACCGCGACCACAACCTCGACGAGATGGGACACCGGCTGCGCTGGATCCAGCGTTCGCTGCTGTCCACCGGGCTGTCGGGCGAGCACTCGCTCTCCGGCCAGGGCAACCGGCTCGACTGGCGGGCCAACTACGCTCTCGCCACCCGCGACGAACCCGACACGCGCGAGGTGCTTTACGAAGCCGAAATCGGCAGCAATCGCTTCCGCCTGGCTGATGAGACCAACAGCGGCAGTCGCTTCTTCAGCAGTCTGACCGACCACAACGCCGACGTTGCGGCCGATTGGACTTCTCCTTTCAAGCAATGGTCTTCTCTGCCATCAAAGCTGGTGCTGGGCGGAAGCTTTATTTACAAGAACCGGGCGATCGACAGCCGGCGCTTCCGGTTCAAACCGCAGGACTGGCACGGCGTCAATACCTACCAGGACCCGGAGCTGATCTTCAGCCCCGAGAACATCCGGCCCGACGGGTTCCAGCTCGAGGAGGACACCCGGCCGACCGACAACTACGGCGGGATGCAGTTGCTCGGGGCGGGTTACGCGATGGTGGACATGCCGCTGGTCCGCAACCTCCGGCTGCTGGGCGGCGCCCGGGTCGAGCACTCGTTTCAGCGGGTCCGCACCTACGAACTGTTCAACCCGACGGCCCCTCCGCTCATCGGGCTGATATCGAAGACCGACCTACTCCCCTCGCTCAACCTGACCTGGGCGTTTGCCGAAGAGATGAACCTGCGGGCGGCATTCGCCCGGACCGTCTCCCGGCCGAGCTTCCGCGAGCTCTCGCCCTTCGAGTTCACCGATGTCGGCGGCTACGCCACGGTCGGCGACACCAGCCTGAAGCGGGCGGTGATCCATAACTACGACCTGCGCTGGGAATGGTACCCGGCAACCGGTGAACACCTCTCCTTCGCCGTCTTCTACAAGCACTTCACCAACCCGATCGAGGTCGGGCTGGAGAACGCCACCGAGATAACCTGGACCTGGCGCAACGCCCTCTCGGCCTACAACTGGCGGTTCGAGCTCGAGGCAGGCGTCGGGCTTCATCACCTCGCCCCGGCACTCTCCGGGTTCGGGCTGTCCGGCAACCTCGCTCTGGTCGAGTCGCATGTCGTCCTCGACACCGCCAACTCCTCGCCCGAAACCAACCGGGAGCGGCCGCTCCAGGGCCAGTCGCCCTATGTCGTCAACCTCGGGCTCGAGTACCGGGACCCCGGGCTCGGGCTCCGGACCTCGCTGATGTACAACGTCTCCGGCCGCCGCATCGCCGCGGTCGGCAAGTACCGGACCCCGGACTACTACGAGGAGCCGGTGCCGAAGCTGGACTTCACCGTCAGCCAGCGTTTCCTCGGCCGCGCCGGCGTCAAGCTCAGCGCCGGGAACCTGCTCGATGCGAAGACCCGCTTCACCCAGGGAGGCAAGCCCCAGCGCGTCTACCGGACCGGCCGGTCCTTCTCGCTCGGGGTGAGCTACTCCCTCTAGCGAATGCCCGCGATGACCGCACAGTCGGAAAAACAGGAGGAACCAGTATGAAACTGGCCAGCGTAGCACTTGCAGTGATGCTCGCCGCCCTGATGGTGGCCGGCACCTGCGGGAGCCCCGACCCGGACCCCGAGCCGGAAAGCAAGATCAAGACCGGCACCATCACCGAGAACACCACCTGGAAGGAAGGCGACACCGTCATCCTCCGGGGCGGCGTCTTCGTCGGCGACGGCGTCAACGAGACCGTGCTCACCATCGAGCCCGGCGTCACGATTTACGGCGAGAGCTCGACCAAGGGCATGCTCGTCGTCAACCGCGGCTCGAAGCTCATCGCCGTCGGCACCGCCGACAAGCCGATCGTACTGACCAGCGACAAGCCCGTCGGCCAGCGCGGCCGGAGCGACTGGGGCGGCCTGATTCTCAACGGCCGGGCCCCGCTCAACTCGGGCGACGAGGCCTACGGCGAGGGCGGCACCGGCTACTACGGCGGCACCGACCCGGCCGACAACTCCGGCAAGCTCAAGTACGTCCGCGTCGAGTACGCCGGCCGCGAAATCAGCCCGGACAACGAGCTCAACGGAATCGCCTTCCAGGGCGTCGGCTCCGGGACCGAGGTGGACTACGTCCAGGTCCACATGAACAAGGACGACGGCATCGAGTTCTTCGGCGGCACCTGCAACATCAAGCACGTCCTGCTCACCGGCATCGCCGACGACTGTTTCGACTACACCGACGGCTGGCAGGGCAAGGCGCAGTACATCGTCGCCCAGCAGTACGCCGATGCCTCGGACAACGGCTTCGAGTGCGACAACTCGGGCGACGACAATGCCGCCGAGCCCTTCTCCAACCCGCAGATCTACAACTTCACGATGATCGGTGTGCCGACCTCCGAGAAATCGGACGACGGCATGCTGCTGCGCGAGGGCACCAAGGGCAAGTGGTACAACGGTATCGTGGCGGGCTTCAACGGCTGCGGCCTCGACATCGACCACGACCAGACCTGGCTCAACGCCGGCGACGGCTCGCTTATCGTCGACAACAGCCTGTTCTTCAATGCCAAGAACTTCACCGAGGACGGCGACACCCTCAACGGCAACTATGTTCGCACGTTTGCGCTCACCACGATGACGAACAACGCCGAGGCTACGGCGCTGCCGGTCACCGACCCCTACAACACCTCGAGCTGGAACTTCATCCCCACCGGAGAAGCGCTCACCCACCCGGTCGCAAGCCCGCCCAACGACGGGTTCTTCGAACAGGTGAACTTCATCGGCGGCGTTGACCCGAACAAAGACTGGACCAAGGGCTGGACCACCAACGCCCAGAACTAGTCCGCGCTCTTTCCGGCAGCGGGGCGGCCACTCGGTCGCCCCGCAGCCGTTCTGTTTCGCCGGCGCGGCCCTTGACCCGTACCCCGGGACAGCTAGACTCGACCCGATGCAGTATCGCCGGCTCGGGCAAGGCAACATCCGGGTCCCGGTCCTCGGCTTCGGCGCGATGCGGCTGCCGATGCTCGCGGGCAGCAAGGACACCAAGCGCAGGATGGGCGTTGACCTCGCCGGCGCAATCCGGATGATGCACCGCGCGTTCGACCTGGGCATCAACTACTTCGACACCGCCTGGGGCTACCACCAGGGCTGGAGCGAGGTCATCGTCCGCAAGGCTCTCAAGGACCTGCCCCGCGACCGGGTGATGATTGCCGACAAGCTGCCCATCTGGCTGGTCAGGAAGCCGGCCGACTTCAATCGGTTCCTGCGCACCCAGCTCCGCCGGCTGGGAACAGACTACCTCGACTTCTACCTGCTCCACGGGCTCAGCGCCCGGACCTGGGCAATAGCAAAGGAACAGGGCGCGCTCGACTTCCTGGAAACTGCCCGCCGCGAGGGCCGGATCCGTCACATCGCCTTCTCCTTCCACGACCGGCTGCCGCTGTTCCGGGAAATCGTTGGCGCCCACGACTGGGCCTTTGCCCAGGTTCAGTACAACATCGTCGACACCCGGGAGCAGGCCGGTCGCGCCGGGGTCCGCTACGCCGCGAAGCGCGGGCTCGGCATCGTCGTGATGGAACCCCTGCGCGGCGGCGACCTCGTCGGCCCCCATCCCCCAAGCATCCGCCGCCTCTGGGAGAAACTCCGGCCCGGGCGGCCGGTGGCCGAGTGGCTGCTGCGCTGGGCATGGGACCAGCCCGAAGTCTCGATGGTTCTGAGCGGGATGAGCTCGATGGAACAGCTCGAACAGAACATCGCGGCCGCCCGCCGGTCGCGGCCCGGCAACCTCACCCCGGACCAGCGCCGGACGATTGACCGGGTTGCCGCCGCCTACCGCCGACTGCGCCGCATCGGCTGCACCGGCTGCAACTACTGCCAGCCCTGCCCGCAGGGCGTGCGCATCCCGCTCGCCTTCCAGTTCCACAACGAGTTCGGGATGTTCCCCGAATCGCGCGACCTGAGGCTCCAGTACCGCGCGCTGGGCCCCGCGCTCAAGCTCGACGCCTGCAACGAATGCGGCCAGTGCGTCGAGAAGTGCCCGCAGCAGCTCGCCATCCCGCAACTGCTCAAGGAAGTCGCAGCGTCGCTCGCGCCGCTCGCCGGCTAGCCCGACCTCATCCCGCGCAGCCAGCGGACCGCGAACCAAGCGCTCAAGCCCATTATGACCGCGATGAGCGCGGCGGCCGGCTTCGGCCAGTCCAAACCCCGGGCCGCGGACAACCCAAACATCACCACGATTCCCAGGCCCATCGTCAGAGCAAAGACCAGCAGCGGCACCGCCAGCACCTTGCCGGCGGACCGGTCCCGGAGCAGCGAGACCCCGGCGAGGACCATTGCCGGCAACAGGATGGCAAGGTCGAGCACGTGCACGGGATTCACCCACAGCCCGGTCTCGGCCAGCGCCGCCGGCACCGTACCGCCCAGCAGCGCGGGCACGATCTCCCCGAGCCAGAGCAACCCGAACAACGCGCCGATGACCAGCAACAGCACGCCCGCCGCCCGCGCCCTGCCGCCGCCGGGCATCTTCCCGGCAAGCCGGTCCGGGTCGAACGACCGCGCCCCGACGACCAGCGAGTAGAACGACAGCCCGAGCACCGCGACATAGACAAGGAACAGGAACTGAAAATGGACCGCGAATGCGTAGATGGCGAACGCGTAGACCAGGTACAGGTGGGCTCCAAGCCAAACCAGGAATGCCCGGGCAGACCGCCGGTACACGTGCCACGTGCTGGCCAACAGCAGGACAACAACCGCCAAGTTGGCCCAGTCCTGGCCGACCGCCTGGATTGCCCAGGCCCCGGCCTCGCGGGAGTAAGTGGCCGGCACGAGTATCCCGAGCAGGCTGGTAAGAGTGACCAGGACCGCAACCAGCGAGGAAAACCAGAGCCACACGCGCGGCACTGAAACGACTGCCGGGCCGCCGGAATCTGAGTGGTTTGCCATCAGTCCTCCTTGTCTGCTTCTGGACTATGATAGCAGCAGTTCCCGCGCCTGTCACCCAGAGGAAGACCGGTCCAGAGTCGGATTCCGGGCTAAGCGAACCCGCAGCACGGGCTGCGGTCGTCGTGAGGAAACACACCTTCTTCGCCCCGGCCGAAATGGGGAGGGTGGGATTCAGCGAAAGCGAAGTCAGAAGTCAGATTGCAGAACGCAGAAGTCAGATCCCAGACCGCAGCGGTCCGGCTCATTCGTCATTCGCACTTCGTTGAAGCGGAGAGGGTGGGATACAGCGAAAGCGAAGTCAGATTGCAGAAACCAGAAATCAAAACCGCCGACCGGTATCCGCGCGGTTCATTCGTCATTCGCCACTCGCCACTTGCACTT
>JAFGQF010000268.1 GCA_016935775.1 Caldifarciminota bacterium | reverse complement strand
GTGCGCCACTGGTCGTGGGGCATCGGGATTGCCCGCTCCCAGCGGGTCTGGGCCGGGGCGAATCCTAACGCCAGCAGCAATCCAAGCAAGATGGCGGGTTTCACGTAACCTCCCTTTCGCTGTTAGACCGGGTCGGCGAAGAATCGGTCCGGCGCGTCCCGGTTGACCGGGGCCGTCCGCGGCGCTAGGCTGAACCGGGCGGGGACGGGCAGATATCCCGCACCAAGAAGGGAGGTCCGATGCAGAACCTGAGCAGCCACATCCAGCAGGCCGACTGGAAGACCGAGAAACACGTCCCGGTCATCGATTGCCCGGACTCGGTCAAGGCGGGCGAGGAGTTCGACGTCAAGCTGACGCTGGGCAAGGAGGTCGCCCACCCGAACACCACCGAGCACCACATCCGCTGGATCGCGCTCTACTTCCATCCCGAGGGCGCGAAGTTCCCGCACCAGGTCGGGCAGTTCGAGTTCCTGGCCCACGGCGAGTCGACCGACGGCCCGAACCAGGGGCCGGTCTACACCGCCCACACGGTCACCGCCCGGATGAAGACCAGCCGGCCCGGCGTGCTGCACGCGCTGGCGAGCTGCAACATCCACGGGCTCTGGGAGAGCAGCCGGCAACTGGCGGTATCCGCCTGAAAGGAGACAGCGATGCCCGAATTCGGTTCGCCGTTCAGCGGCCTGAAGAACGGCCGCAAGCTCGACAAGCCCGAGCTCGTCCGGGCAGTCCGGTTCATGGTCGCGGCCGAGTACGAGGCGGTCCAGCTCTACATGCAGCTCGCCGAGTCCACCGACGACCGGCTGGCGCGGGAGGTGCTCATTGACATCGCCGACGAGGAACGGGTCCACGCCGGCGAGTTCCTCAAGCTGCTTCACTACCTGGCCCCGGACGAGCAGGGGTTCTACGACGAGGGCGCGGAAGAGGTGGCCGAAATCAAGGAGAAGCTCGAAGGCAAGGGCTAGCGGGCCGATTCTCCGGGCCGCGGCGGCGGTCTAACGGTCGAGGTTCGCAGATGAAGACACTGCTGGTGGTTCATTCCGACCGCGCGACCGGGCACACCCGGCGCGTGGCCGAGGCGATGGCCGAGGAGCTGGGCGCGGCGGTGGTGGACGCCGAGGACGCCAACCCGGCCCTGCTGGCCGGGTATGACCTGGTCGGGTTCGGGTCCGGGGTATACCGAGGCCGGCTGCATCCGGAACTCCACGAGCTGGCCCGGCGCCTGCCCTCGAACCCCGGTTTCCGCGCCTTCATCTTCTCCACCGCCGGGACCTGCTGCGCTGCCTACCACGACACGCTGCGCGCGGAACTGGCCGGGCGCGGAATCGAGGTCACGGGCGAGCACGCCTGCCCGGGCTCGGACAGCTACCGTTTCCCGGGCACGGTCCTGAACCCCGAGCGCCCGACCGACGACGACCTCGCCGCAGCGCGGGATTTCGCCCGCGGACTGCGCGACCGGCTCGCGGGCAAGGACTGAACCGGGAGGAACGATGATGCCCATCGGGCCGCTGATGATCGAGCACCGGCTGATCGAGAAGCTGGTCGGGCTGATCCCGCCGAAGCTCGAGTTGTTCCGGACCGCGGGCGCGCCGGACCTCGCGTTCATCGACGACGCGGTCCGGTTCATCCGCGACTATGCCGACCGTACCCACCACGGCAAGGAAGAGGATATCCTGTTCCGCGAGCTGGCGAAGAAGCCGCTGTCGGCCGAGCATCGACGGGTGATGGACGAACTGGTCGAAGAGCACAAGCTCGGCCGGAAGACCGTGGCCGCGCTGGTCGCGGCCCGGGACCGGTACGCGGCGGGCGACCGGGGGGCGCTTGCCGACATCATCGAGCCGCTTGAGTTCCTGGCCGGGTTCTACCCGAAGCACATCGAGAAGGAGGACCGGCACTTCTTCATCCCGGTGATGAGCTACTTCACGGCCGCGGAGAAGGATGCCCTGCTCGCGGAGTCCTACGAGTTCGACCGCAAGCTGGTGCACGAGTTCTACGGCCGGGTGGTCGAGCGCTGGCAGAAACACGGAACCTGACCGGGCGGAAAACCGGGACGCTTCCTTCCCATTCCCGGTTATCCGGCAAATGGGGAAGTGTACCGGTGTTTCCCGCCAGCGTGTATCAAGCCCGATCAGAAGACCACAGACAAACACGGATTGACACAGATTGGCAGGTTGGTGACATGACCCGACGTGGCCTGCGCGGGACAGGACGTCGCGGGACACAACCCGCTTTCGTCCGCGAGACCGGGATTGTGTCCCAAGACAGACGAGTGTTTCCCGGCAAGACCATCGCGCGGAAACCCCGACCCTTGGTGAGACGCAAGCCGGGCCGGTTGCGGGTCGAGTTGCCGGTCGGCCTGCGCGAGGGGACTGCAGTTCACCAACCGGTCCAGTTGCCGGCTGAGAAACGCGCGCGCAGGCGCGAGCCGATGCGCGCAGCCGGTCCTGGCCACGAGCCGGAAGACGATGCGAAAGGGACTTGGGGTTCGAATCCCGGTCCGGAACCAGCG
>JAFGQF010000007.1 GCA_016935775.1 Caldifarciminota bacterium | reverse complement strand
GGGGCCGCCGGTGGCGGGCGCCGTTCATCGGGCCTGTCAACAGGCGAATGGGAAACGACCGAGAGTCTAAACCTACAGGAGGTTACTGATGAGTCAGGAAATGCCGAACCAGGGACCGGCGGTGCCGCAGCCGCCGCCCACGAAACCCGAACCGGTTACGCCGGCGGCAAGCGCGAGCGAGGTCGAAAAGGCCAAAGGCACAGCCTGGTTGTCCTACCTGGGCATCCTCTGGTTGATCCCGATGCTCACGATGAAGGAGAACTCGTTCGCCAAGTTCCACGTCAAGCAGGGGATCGCGCTGGACATCGTCAGCATCGGGCTGGCAATCGTGATGACCGTGCTGTCGTTCATTATCATCGGGTTCATCATCGGGCCGATCGGGTTCGCGATTCTTCTCGTCTTCCGCATCATCGGCCTGATCAAGGCGCTGCAGGGCCAGATGTGGAAGTGCCCGCTCGGTGTGTCCAAGATCGCCGAGATGTTCAAGTTCTAGCGGTTGTTCTGATAATATAGATTATGTAAACTAGGCCGGGGTATCCCGTGATGCCCCGGCCTTGAGCGTCTCGTAGGCCCGGGCGAGCTTTCTGGCTGCCTCTCCCCACAAGAACTCGGTCCTGATGTGGTCGCGCAACCGGTTGTCCCTTGGTTTCGCCAGTGACTCCTGCAGTGCCGCGCGGATGGAATCCTCGGACGTCGGCTCAAGGTAGCTGGCCAGTTCGCCGAAGTAGTCCTTCGTCCCGCCGTGCCTGGTAATGCAGACCTTGGCGCCGGCCAGGCCGGCCTCAAGCGCGGCCAGTCCAGGCGTTTCGTAGAAGGCCGGGAGCACTAGCGTATCGCAGGCGGCATAGGCGGATGCCAGCATCTCGGCGCCGGGCGGCATCGGCTCGAGCAGGGTGATATGGTCATTGCGCTCAATCAGCTCAAGACACCTGCGACCGTAGGCGTTGTCAATCACCGGGCCGATGAGCACCGTCGGATGACCAAGTTCGGCGCACACCTTGAGCAACGGCAGCACGTTCTTTCGGCCCCAGCCGATGTGGCCGACGTAGAGTATGAACCCTTCCAGCCCGTGGTGCTCGCGAAACAACCCGGGGTCGGCGTCGAGGAAGCGGCTGTCAACCCCGTTGGGTACGACCCGGATTTTGGCGCGGTCGGTCGCGAACGCGTCGGCGACAAGGTCCGCCTCGGCAGTGGTGTTGGGCAGCACCAGGTCGGCCATGTCACACAGCTCCTTGCAGAACATGTGCTCGGTCCAGAACCCGCCCTGGCGCCGGACCCGGCGAGCCAGGTTGACGAGCGCGGCGACACGGCGGGCCGGGTGGCGCGAGAAGAAGACCGGGCTGACACACAGCCGCATCCCCAAGGTCTTGATTGCCCGGCCGAGATGGTAGGTGCCCACGTGGGCCGCGAACAGGTGGAACAGGTCATAGTCCGCCAGCCGGTATTCCTTCCAGGGGTCGAACAGCTCGACCTCGTGGCCCTGCGCCCGCAGTTCGCGCGCCAGCGACTCGACCTGGACCTTCACTCCGCCGCCCAGCACGGTCAGGGCGGAAAAACTGCCGAACATCACCTTCATCGCCGCTCCTCCTTCAAGTTTGCCGTCGTCGGTCGCGCAACCACTGCCTGAACCGGGCCTGCCAGCCGCGCCGCCGGGCCGCCAGCAGGCGGACCGGGTCAAGCCGCGCCGGCTCAGAGTCCTGCCAGGGCAGACCGGCCAGCGACAAGCGCCCGGGCCGCGCCGCCAACTCCGCGCGCCGGCCCGGCAGTTCGAAGACCATCATCTGCCTCTCCCCTCCCGGGCGGCAGTCAATCTCGAGTGAGTCGTCCCCGTACCGGGCCCGGGCCTCGACGAGTTCGCGTTCCCGCCACCAGCGCGCATAGTCTGTCCAGGTCAGGGTTCCGCCGCACCGACGGGCGGCAGAACGCAACACCTCGGCCATCACGTCCGAAAGTTCTGCGACCGGGTCGGGATGGCCGTAGAACAAGGCCGGCTCGTGCCGGCAACAGCAGAGCTCAACTCGGTCGGCGAAGTAGGTGGTGATGTCTTCGGGCCGGGCACGGCAGGCGCGAAGCCTGCCCGGGCTGACCGGGTGGCACGGCACCTGGAGCGTTGCCGAAGGGTGACCGCCGACCAGCGGCCGGAAAGGCAGGTCATCGTACCCGGCGGCGAAGTCCGACGAGTACTCCAACCCGGCGCGCTCGAGCGCCTGTTGCCACGACTCATTCCAATCGCCCCAGGGCGACGCCGCGCCGACCGGGGCGACGCCGTTGCGCGTCAATACTCCCACCCCACGTTCGATGTTCGCACGGTTCTCCTCCAGGTTCGAATAGACCCGGTGGTCAAAGCAGTGCAGTTGAACATCCTGGTCTCTGAGGCCGGCTTCCAGCAGCTCGCTCAAGTCCGGCTCGATTGCCCGCGCATTCAGAAACCAGCTCATCCGGATACCGGTTTCCCGCGCCAAGTCCACTGTCTTCAGGATGTTGGCTGTATTTCCGAAATCGGAGTCCACCCGGAAACCGAACCAGCCGGGCGTGCCGGCCGGGCCGTACGACAGGTGGGCGTAAGGCAGGCCCTGCTCGTTCAACAGCCGGCGCCAGCAGTTGGCGACCAGCCGGCGCACCTCTCC
>JAFGQF010000057.1 GCA_016935775.1 Caldifarciminota bacterium | reverse complement strand
GAACAGGAAGAGCTCGCGGCCGACCAGGGACAGGAGCAGCAGGGGGAAAAGACCGAGCTTGGCCAGTTGGCCGAAGGCGTTCTCGACCAGCCCGGCCAGCCTGCCCTCGTGCCGGGCGATGGCGGCGCGGCGGAAGAACACTTGGCCGATGGCGGTGCCGACCAGGCTCATCGGCAACTGCAGGGTGCGGAAGCCGAGCGCGTAATGGCCGACCACCGCGGTGGAGAAGAACCGCGACAGCAGGAGCGCGGGCAGCTGCCACGATATCGCGTTCATCAGCGTGGACCAGGTGTCGAATACCGGGAACCGGCGGAACCGTCGCGCGCCGGCCAAGATGCCAAGCCGGCTCACCGCGCCACGCAGGAGCCCCCGGTCGTCACGCCAGACCAGGCTGCCGATCAAGATGCAGAAGGCCAGCGAGCCGAGGACCATCGCGACGATCCGGCTGCCGCCGCTGGGCCGGCCGGCCAGGCCCAGGAACAGCATCGCCCCGACGGTCGTGATTGCGGCGGCTACCCGGGCGACCGAAAGCCGTCCGAAGCGGCCGGTGCGGGTCTCCCAGTTGTTGAAGGCGAGGGTGAAGCCGCCGAGCAGGATCCCGACCGGCACCAGCCATATCCAGGGCGCGATTCCCGGCGAGTTCAGCGCCCGGGCGATGGGCCCGGCGGCGAAGACGGCGGGAAGGACGGTCACCGCGCTCACCATGACCGTCAGGACCAGGCTCAGGCCGAACATGTCGGCCGCGCGCCGGTCCGAAGCCGGGAGCATGATCGCCATCTCGTAGCGGAGGCAGGAGACCGCGGCGATGATGCCGACCAGTGACTGGAAGAGCGCGGCGATGCCGAATGCCTCCGGGTTGTAGACCCGGGTCAGGACCGGCGCGGCGAGCAGGGTCAGACCCTGGGCGATGGCGGTGCCGGCGGCAAGCTTGAGCGCCTGGCGCGCGAAGCGGCCCCGCTGACCGGTGCGCGCCGAGGTCGGGTTCATCGCTCGGTCAACCCCGGTTTCCGCGCAGTGCGCGGCGCAGGCGGCCGAGGCCCAGGGCCCTGAGCGGCGGCAGGACGTAGCGGGCCGCGTACCAGCGCGGGGTGCGGGGCGAGAAGTCCCAAGACACCCGGCAGGAATAGCAGCTCGGGTCATTGCAGAAGAAGAAGCGCGGGTCCCGGGCCAGCACCTCGAGGTCGATTGCCAGGGTCCGGTTCATCCCGGTGATGGATGCCTCGGCGTCGCCGACCCGGCCCCGGCCGACGAACGCGCCACCCCGCTCGTAGAGCGGGATGAAGCTGTTGAACCCGCGGCTGCACCCGCCCGCCCAGTTTGCCTCGAACAGGCGGACCGCCCCGGTCTCGTCGCGAAACATCACGCCCCGGCGGGGGAGCCGCTGGCGGAAGCCGAGCAGGTTCTGGGCGACGTGGGTGGTGCCGAACCCGGGAACCCGTTCATCCGGGCCGAGCTTAAGGTGGCGGCCGCCGAGCTCGGCAACCCGGCGCAGGACGTCGTAGGCCGGGCTGGCCGGGGTGTGGTTGTCCACCAGTTCGGCGGCGAGCCGGCCGATGGCGCAGAACTTCTGGATGGGGTGGCGGCTGCGGCGCATCGCCGGGTGTCCGACCATCACGTTGGCCAGCGCGCCGGCGTATGACGGCGTCCGCTCGTCGGTGACGAGGCGCGCGTGCTCCCGGGACAGGGGCACGGGATAGCAGTCCACGAAGGCAAGGGTGACGAGCGTGCCGTCCGGGCCGACCGCGTCGAGCAGGGCGCGGAGCAGGCCCTTGGCACCGCCCTCCACCGGTCCGAGCGCGCTCAGCGATGCCTTGACCACCAGCAGGTCGCCGGGGCGCACGCCCAGCGCCGCCAACTGCCCGCGCAGGACAGCCGCGTCCACCATCACTCCCCTACCAGCCGGCAGGCGTTGCCGCCCAGTATCAGTCCGAGTGCATCCGGTTCGAGCCCGAGCGATTCGAGGAACCCGAGCTGGCCGAGCACACGGTTGTCGGTGCCGAACAGGACACGGTCCTTGAACCGGGTGAGCAGTTCGCGGGCGAATGCCGGGTTGCGGCTTAGGCCGCGGAAACCGCTCACCGCCGAGGTGTCAATGTACAGGTTGGGATAGTCGGTCATCAGGCGTACGGTGGCGCCGCCCGTGATCACGTGCCGCCAGAACAGCGGGCCGTGGCCGATGAACGCGAGGCCCGGGAACGACCGAAGCGCGAGCTCGAGCGACGCGAAGCCCGGGAGATAGGCCGGGAGCCGGGTGGAGCGGCGGCGGCGCCAGCCGGCCAGCGGTCCCCGACCGAGGAGCCGGGCCAGCCGGGCCGGGAACCCGCCGAGCCGCTCCGAGTTCCAGGCGCGGGCGAGAAGACGCGAGAGGGGGCCGTCGGACTCGAGTGCCTCGAGCCGCACCGAGGCGGCCTCCATGTGGAAGAGCAGGGGCAGCCCGGTCGCGGCGACCGCAGCGAGGTAGTCGCGCATCTCCGGCGACTGCCAGTCGAGGGTGGTCTTGAGCTCGGCGCAGCCCCGGAAGCCGCGGTCCCGCAGGCCGGCGACGGCCGCAGTCGCATCCTCGCGGCGCGGGTCCGGGGCGTACATCGGCACGATGCGACCAGGGTGGCGGCGGTGCTCGGCGAGCACGTCGTCAGCCGAGCAGTGGACGTAGCTCGCCCGGGCTGGCGACTCCTCCTCCCAGGTCATCAGCCAGCACTTGTCGAGCCGGTGCTGGTCAAGGTAGCGGATGATGCCGTCGGGGGTGAACCCGAGCAGGCCCAGGTGCAGATGGGCGTCGATTGTCACTGCCGGGAAAACCTGGGACACTTCCCTATTTCCACCTGTGGCGCGGTGGCGTCAACGAGACCGCCCGGCCGCAGCTCGCAGGCCTGTCAATGCCGGTCGCTCCGGCCGTGGAAATGGGGAAGCGTCCCGCTTTTCCCGTCACGGCACGCGGCGGGAGTGGAACTCGCCGACGCACGCCACGACGTAGGTCGCCTGTTCGTCGGTCAGTTCGGGATACACCGGCAGGGCAAGAGTCTCGTTCGCCGCGCGCTCGCTCCCGGGCAGATCGTCGGCGCGGTAGCCGAGCCCGGCGAAGCACTCCTGCAGGTGCAGGGGCAGGGGGTAGTAGACCTCGCAGCCCACCGCCCGCTCCCTGAGGAACGCGCGCAACGCCTCGCGCCGGGGCGTGCGGATAACGTACTGGTTGTAAACGTGGCGCACTCCTGGGGCGTCGCCCGCGTCGGGCAGGACGAGCAGGCCGTCGCGGACCAGCCCAGTATCCCGGAACAGCCGGTCGTAACGCCGAGCGTTGGCTTGGCGCCGGGTGGTCCAGCTGTCCAGGTGCGGGAGCTTGGCCAGCACGACCGCGGCCTGGAGCGCGTCGAGCCGGAAGTTGCCGCCGACGACCTTGTGATAGTACTTGGGGCTCGAGCCGTGCGCGCGCAGCACCCTCAGCCGCTCGGCCCGGTCTGGGTCATTGGTCACGACCATACCGCCGTCGCCGAACGCGCCGAGGTTCTTGGACGGGAAGAACGAGAAGCAGCCGTAGTCGCCGATTGAGCCGGCCCGGCGGCCGCGATCCTCGGCGCCGATTGCCTGGGCCGCGTCCTCGATGACCGCGAGGCCGTGCCGCTCCGCGACCTCCATCACCGGGTCCATGTCCGCCATCCGGCCGTACAGGTGGACGGGCAGGATGACCCGGGTCCTCGGGGTGATGCGCTCCTCGATGCCGGCCGGGTCGATGTTGCAGGTCTCGGGGTTG
Organism: Caldifarciminota bacterium; assembly: GCA_016935775.1. Taxonomy (GTDB): domain Bacteria; phylum Hydrothermota; class Tepidihabitantia; order Tepidihabitantales; family Tepidihabitantaceae; genus DSBX01. Next base: position 13,059 of record JAFGQF010000057.1, on the reverse strand, counting down.
ATGTCCACGAACACCGGTTTCGCGCCGAGCCGGGCGATGCACCCGGCGGTGGCGAAGAACGAGTAGGCGGTGGTGACGACCTCGTCACCCGGGCCGATACCATCGGCCATCAGCGCGACGAGCAGGGCGTCGGTGCCCGAGGAGACACCCACCGCGTGGGCGCAGCCGCAGTATTCGGCGACCGCCTCCTCGCAGGCCTTGACCACGGGCCCGAGGATGAAGCGCTGGGTCTCGAGCACGCCGGCGATGGCCGCCTCGACTTCGGCGCGGATAGACTCGAACTGGGCCTTCAGGTCGAGCAACGGGACGTTCATTTCCCGCTCCTTTCCGCCCGCCGCGGGATGAAGTCGCGGTAGGGCCTGGTTCCCCGGGCAAGTTCGGGCGGCAGGGGCGCGTCTTCGTCGAGGTCGAGGCAGCGGACCACGCCGGGCGGTTCTTCCCGGTAGCGCAGACCGCTCTCGGGGCAGACCATCAAGCCGTCGGCGCCGGGCGGGCCGAGCCGCAGGCCGTGGCGGCTCACCCAACCGCGCCGCCGGGCCGGGTTGCCCATCACCAGCGCGTAGTCCGGGACGTCGCGGGTGACGACCGCGCCGGCGGCGACGAAGGCGTGGCGGCCGACGGTTGTGCCGCAGACGACGGTGGCGTTGGCGCCGACGGTGCACCCGCGCCGCAGCAGGGTTTTTTCGTACAGGGTGTGGCGGTTGATTTCAGACCTCGGGTTGGATACGTTGGTCAGCACGCAGGAGGGGCCGAGGAAAACGTCGTCCTCGATGACCGTGCCGGCGTAGACCGAAACGTTGTTCTGGACCTTGACGTTGTCGCCGATTATTGCGCCGCCGGCGACGTTGACGTTCTGGCCGAGGACGCAGCGCGCGCCGACCCGTGCGCCGGCCAGCACGTGGGCAAAGTGCCAGACCTTCGTGCCCGGGCCGATATCGGCGCCGTCGTCCACCCGGGCGGTTTCGTGCGCGAAGAAGCCTGGGCCCGCGGCGGCGCCGATTCGGACCGGGCGGCCATCCCCGTCGAGCGAGCGCTGGCAGGCGTCGAGGACTTCGAGCACGCGCAGTCCCTCGGCGCCGTCGGTCAGCGGCGCGGCGCGGGTTTCGAGACATTCGAGGAAGTGCCGGCACTCGGCCTCGAGCGGCTCGAGCGGCTCGACCGGTACGGCCCGGGCTTCCGCCCGGACCGCGGTCGGCACGCGGCCGTTCCATTTCACCCGGTGCGGGTAGATGACGAGCTTGTCCCCGGCGTTGTCGTCGAAGACCGCCATCTTCTCCGAGCCGACGACGACGAGCCGCTGTTCCTTGAAGGGGTGGAGCCAGCTCACGAAGATGTGCGCCCGCACCCCGCCCGGGAAGAGGAACCGGCTGACGGTAACGTCGGCGACCCCGCGGCTCAGGTAGTCGCCGCCCTCGCACGAAGCGTGGTCCGGCGCCGCGCCCAGCAGTCCGAGCAGGACCGAGATGTCGTGGGGCGCGAAGCTCCAGAGGATGTTCTCCTCGGTGCGCAGCCGGCCGATGTTGAGCCGGTTGGAATAGGCGTACTCGACCCGGCCGAGCTCGCCGGCCGCGACCAGCCCGCCGAGCTTCACCACCGCCGGGTGGTAGCGGAGGATGTGGCCGACCATCAGGACCCGGCCGCGCGCGCGCGCCAGCTTTACGAGTTTGAGTCCCTCATCCACGCGCAGCGCCAGCGGTTTCTCGACGAAGACGTCCTTGTCCGCTTCGAGCGCGGCCCGGGCGGTTTCGAAGTGGGTGACCGCGGGCGTGGCGACCGCCACGGCCCGGACGCCGTGGTCCCGCAGGACTTCGTCGAGCGCGGGGCAGCGGCGCGCGCCGGCCGGCGCCGCCGCGAGCCGGACCGGGTCCGGTTCGCAGACCGCGCGCAGGACGTCCAGGCGGTCAAAGGTTCGCACCAGGTTCCTGCCCCAATTGCCGTTGCCGATGACCGCGATGCCGCTGGCCTGGTCCATCATTTCTCCTTCGTGGTCGCCCGCCGCTCCCATTGCCAGGCGGTCCGCATCATTTGTTCGAGCCCGAGCTCCGGCCGCCAGCCCAGCTCCTCTCCGGCCCGACGGTTGTCGGCAAATACCGCCCCGGTGTCGCCGGGCCGGCGCGGGCCTAAGCGGTACGCCGGTTTCCGGCCGGTGGCCCGCTGGAACGCGGCAATCGCTTCGAGCACCGTCGTGCCGGTGCCCGAGCCAAGGTTGAATACCGCGAAGTCTCCGGACGGCCGCGCGGCCAGGTGCCGGATGGCCAGCACGTGGGCGCGGGCGATGTCCGAAACGTGGACGTAGTCCCGCACGCAGGTTCCGTCCTTGGTGTCGTAGTCGCCGCCGTGCACCACCATACTCGGCAGTCGCCCGAGGGCGGCCCAGGCCAGCCGCGGCACGAGGTTGTCCGGCTCGCCGTACGGTCGCTCGCCCAGTTCGCCCGACTCGTGCGCGCCCACCGCGTTGAAGTAGCGCAGTGCCGCGAACCGGGTCCGGCTGCGGGGCGCGAGGTCGGCGATGGCCTGCTCGCCGACCTGCTTGGTCCGTGCGTAGGGGTTGGCGGGCGCGCCGAACGGGGCGTCCTCGGTCACCGGCAGTTCCACCGGCTGGCCGTAGACCGCGCAGGAGGACGAGAACACGAACGCGGGAATCCCGTGCCGGTCGGCCCCGGCCAGCGCGTTGAGCAGCGAGTTGAGGTTGTTGTCCCAGTAGAGCAGCGGCCGCTCGACCGATTCGGCGGCGCGCTTGTAGGCGGCAAGGTGGACCACTGCCGCCGCGTCCACGTGGGCGGCGAAGCAGCGCCGGGCCTGTGCCGGGTCGGCAAGGTTGACCCGGACATTCGGCACCCTGCGGCCGGTGATGCGTTCCACCCGGTCCAGGATTGACTCGTCCGAGCGCGACAGGTCGTCAATCGAGACCGGGTCGAACCCGACCCGGACCAGTTCGACCAGCGCGTGGCTGCCGACATAGCCGCACCCGCCGGTGACCAGTACCTTGGACATGCCGGGCATCATACGGCCAAGGGGCGCGGAATCAAGAACCGGGCCGGGCGTTAGATTCTTGACAGGCGGGGCACGGGGGTTACTATTCGCAAGTTATCACGATGTTGGACGCGAAAGAGGCAGTCAGGCCGGTCCGGGCGGGACGGTTGAGGTTCCTGTTCACCCCGACGGCGCAGAAGCGGACGCTGTTCTACCTTGCCAGCGACGCGGTGGTGGTGCTGGGCGCGAGCCTGCTCACCTACGCGGTCGCGACCCGCTACGCTGCGCTTGGCAGTGAGCAACTGTCCGCGGTCCTGCCCTACGCTGCCGCCGGGTTCGTCTGCCAGGCGGCAATCAGTTTCCTGCTGTCGACCTATAACCTGAAGTGGGCGACATTCTCGCTGAACGATGCGCCCCGGGTGGCGCTGCCGGGCATCATCACGGCTTTGGTGCTGGGCGGGCTTTCCGCGTCCCGCGTGTTCGAAACCCTGACCCCGTGGGCCGCGCTGACTTGGGGGTTGCTGGACGTGGGCGGGGTGGTCGCGGTGCGCGGTGCGAAGCGGTTCTTCCAGGAGGTGATCCGCCGGAATCCGGGCAAGCGGGCGATCGTGGTGGTCTGCGGGGATAGTTGCTATTTCGGGCTCGATATGCTGAGGAAGACGACCCGGCCCGGGTACCGGCTGGTCGGGTGCGTGGACCCGGAGCCGCGGAACCGGGGCGCGGTGGTCCAGCGTCTGCCGGTGCTTGGGTCGTTCGAGGATATAGAGCAGGTGGTGGTCCGAAACCGGGTCGAGGCGGCTTTCGTGCTGTTGAGCGCCAATCCGTTGTTCGCGACCGGTGAGTTGCACCAGCGATTGCACGACCTTGGGCTGGAGGTGCAGTTTGTCCCGGCGCTGGCCGACGTCATCAACAACCGGGCCGATATCGGTTCGCTGGAGCGCCAGACCATCCACGAGCTGACCGGCCTGCCGCCGGTCGTGGTTGACCAGGCCGCGATGCGGCGGGTGTTCGGGGGCAGGCGTATCCTGGTGACCGGTGCCGGCGGCTCGATCGGTTCCGAGCTGTGCCGTCAGCTCGCCCGGTTTGATCCGGCTACGCTGGCGCTGTTCGAGCGGGATGACACCAACCTGTTCTACGTCGAGCGTGAGCTGCGCGCCGGCTGGCCGAAGCTGGATGTCGTGCCGTTCCTGGGCGATATCACCCGCGTGGATGACGTTGAGCGGGCGTTCGGCGCGGTGCGGCCGGAGATAGTCTTCCACGCGGCGGCCTACAAGCACGTGCCGATACTGGAGTTTCACCCAGCCGAGGCGGTGCGGGTGAACGTGCTGGGAACCAATTTCGTGGCCCGGGCCGCGATCGAGAACGGCGCCCGGAGCTTCGTCTACATCTCGACCGACAAGTCGGTGAACCCGTCGAGCGTGATGGGCGCGAGCAAGCGGATCGGCGAGTCGGTGGCGATGGCGCTTAACGGGACCGCGGGCTGCCGGTTCGTGGCCGTGCGTTTCGGCAACGTGCTGGACAGCCGGGGTAGTGTCTCGACCGTGTTTCGCGACGCCATCAGCCGCCGCCGGCCGATAACCGTCACCCACCCGGATATGAAGCGCTACCTGATGCTGACCAGCGAGGCGGTGTTGCTGGTGATGCAGGCGGTGGCGTTGGGCGAGGGTGGCGAGGTATTCGTCCTGGATATGGGCAAGCCGGTGCTGATCCGCGCCCTGGCCGAGACGATGGTTCGCCACGCGGGCCTGCGTCCCGGGCTGGACATCCCGATCGTGGTCACCGGCCGGCGGCCGGGCGAGAAGCTGTTCGAGGAGTTGTTGACAGCCGAGGAAGGGACGATTGCGACCGCTCACCCGCGCATATTCCGGGCCCGCAACGGCCGCCCTGGCGGCATGCCAGCCCTGGAGCGCCTGGAGGCGGCCCTAGCGAGCGCGGACCCGGAGCCGCTCCGCTCCGAGCTATTGCGACAGGTGGAGAATTACCAGCCGGATACCGGCTGCTTGAACGGCCGGCCCACCGCCTCGGGCCGTGCCGTACCGGGACCGGGCGTTGCCCGGTCGGGTTTTGACCTGGAAGCCGCGCTGGCCGGGATGCCGGCGCAAGAGGAGGAGACATGAGAGCAGTGAATCGTCCGTCGCTGGCCGCGCTCGCGCTGCTGGCTTTCGTCGCCCTGGCCCCGGCCCACTGGGACCGGACCGGGCTGATGATCAACGTGCCGACCGCCGACGCGATGCCGGCCGGCGCGCTCGCGTTCTCGGTGAACGGGAGCATGCGCAACTGGCACGACACGCCGATGCAGTACGATGGTTTCGAGGCCGGCGGGGCGGTGCGCTTCGCGCCGGTTGACCGGCTCGAGCTGGCGCTGACCGCCTACACGCTGAAGGACTGGGTGCTGGGCGCGAGCTACCGGGTGCTCGGGGCACCGGGCGGCGCCGGGGTGGCCGTGGGAGTCCACGACATCGGGTTGAGCCGCTACGTTTCGCCCGTCGGCAGCGGCCTGGACGACGCCTGGCCGGACTGGAAGTACAACGAAGCCTGCCCGCCCTATTCCCGGCCGTCGGAAATCTTCTCGGCCTACGTCGTGGGCACCGTGCCGGTGGCCGGGTTCGCCCGGGCCCACGTCGGCATCGGCCGAGGCCGCTACGTCGGCTACAGCCGTGGGCTGAACATCAACACCGATGCTTTCTTCGGCGAAACCAACGAGTGGGCCGTCGGCCTGCTGGGCGGGGTCGAGGCCGACATCGGCAAGCACGTCACGCTCGTGGCCGAGTTCGACGGCCGCGACATCAACGCCGGCGTGAACCTGAAGTTCGGGCCGGTCGGCATCGGGCTGGCGATGACCAAGCTCGAAGGGCTGACCGGGCGCGAAGGGTTTGAGTTCGGCCGGTTCAACGGGATGGTCAGTTACGAGATAGGCAGTGTCTACCGGAAGAAGGCCCCGGCGCCGGTTCCCGAGCCCGAGCCGGAACCGGAGCCCGAGCCGGAACCGGAGCCCGAGCCGATCGTGGTTGAGCTGAACCCGATCTACTTCGACCTGGACAAGTCGTTCATCCGGCCAGGCGACGCCGAGATTCTCAAGGCCAACGCCCGGGCCATCGAGACGCTCATCGAGGCCGGTCAGCCGGCAAACGTGGTCGTCGAGGGCCACTGCTGCCCGCTCGCGACGAGCGAGTACAACATCGCGCTCGGCTGGCGCCGGGCCGAGTCAGCGAAGTCCTACCTGGTGCGGCTCGGGGTTGACCCCGCCCTGCTGACGACCATCAGCTACGGCGAGGAGCGCATCGTCGAGCCGGCGTTCGAGCGCTACTACCTGAACCGCCGCTGCGAGTTCGTGCTGGAGGGCGAGTAGCGAGCCGGGTTGCGGCGCAGCGGTGATGGAGCGGTAAGGCTTGCGCAGCATCAACCGCAGGATTGAGGCCGTGGCGGCGGCCGGGTTGGCACTGGCGTGCCTCCTGGTCGCCGCCGGGCCGACTTCCGTCCTGGCCCAGTCTTCGTGGGGCCCGAGCGGCGCCCAGGCCCAGGCGCCGGTCTTCAAGTACTACGTCTGGGGACAGGTGCGGTCGCCCGGGGCCTACAGCCTGGGCGCGAATCCCGATATCGTCGAACTCCTATCCGCCGGCGGCGGGCCGACACCAGAGGCGAACCTGAGACGGGTTGTCCTGGTCCGCGCGGTGAACAACGAGCGGCGTCGGGTGAACGTCGCGCGGATGCTCGAGCGGGGCGACGTGATCTCGCTCACGCCCGGGGACGTGGTTATCGTGCCGCGGTCCTGGTGGTACTCGGTGCGGGAGCAGTTCGTGGTGGTGAGCACGGTCGCGGTGCTGGTGAACCTCGGGCTGATGCTCTACTCGCTGGGTGACCGATGAGGCCGCAGGCGCGCGGGGACGGGGGACGTTGAGGTCCGACGGCGGCGGCCGCAATACCCCGGCCAGCGGGCAGAACGGCCGGGTGCTGGCGGTCGAAGAACAGCTCGGGGCGCGCGACTACTTCGAGCGGTTCTGGCGCCGGAAGTGGGTCGCGCTGGCGGTGTTCGCCGTGGTTTTCGGGCTCACCGTGCTGTCAATCGCCCGCACGCGGCCGGTGTTCGAGGCGAGCGCGACCGTCGTGCTCGCCAACGCCGATGAGGGCAACATCTTCGGACGGACCAGCGGCTACCTCTGGCCGCGCGGGCCGAACGTTGCCAAGAGCGTCCAGCTCCTCGGCAGCCGGAAGATGGCTGAGCGAGTGGCCGAGCTCCTGCCGGACACGCTTGACCTGTCGCCCGGGATGCTGCGCGGGATGGTCTCGGCCAGCCCGGTGCGCGAGACCGATATTGTCCGATTGACCGCGGCGGCCGGTTCGCCGGACGTCGCGGTGGTGGTGGTCAACGCCTACGTCGAGGCCTACCGGGATTTCGACCTCGAGCAGAGCCGGGCCGATGTCTCGACGGTCCGTCAGTTCATCGACGACCAGCTCGCCGTGGTCGGGGCGCGGCTCGACTCGTCGGAGCGGGGACTCGCGCAGTTCAAGAGCCAGAACCAGTTCACCGACCTCGACGCCGAAACCCGGGCGCTCATCCAGCGGCAGTCGACCATCGCCGCAGCCTACCAGCAGGCGGTGACCGACTTCACCGCCGGCGAGGCCGAACTCGCCCACGTCCGCTCGGAAATTGAGCAGGAGGGCGCGGGGATGGCCGATCGGCTCGAGGGTATCAGTTCGCCGATGGTCGCCAGCCTCCGGGCGGCGCTCAACCAGCTCGAGGTCGAGCGGACCAACCTCCTGATGCGCGGGTTCGATGAAACGTCGGAGCGCATCCGGGGCCTCGAGCAGCAGATTGACAGCACCCGCGCCCGGCTGAAGGAAGAGTCCAGGGCGCTGATCAGCCAGCAGGGATTCGTCGACCCGGTCGGCCGGCTGAGCGGGCTGTTCGAGGCGGCGCTCACCCTCGAGACCCGGCAGGTCGCGGCCGGGGCACGGCGCGACGCGCTGGCCCAGGTGCTCGACCGGTACGAGGTGTCGGTCTCCCGCCTGCCCGAGACCGAGCGGGCGCTCGCCGGGCTGACCCGCGACGTCGAGACCGACCGCCGGGTCTACGCATTGCTCAGCGAGCGCTGGGAGGAGGCGCGCATCCAGGAGGTCGGCAAGACGTCGGCGGTGCAGGTGCTGGACCTGGCCCGGGGCGCGGGCCAGACCAAGCCCGACGTGCCGTCAACCATCGGGCTCGGCCTGGTCCTGGCCCTCGCCCTGGCGGTCGGCTCGGCCTGGGTTGTGGACCGGCTCGACTCGTCGCTCCGCACGCCGGAGGAGATGGAGCGGCGGGGATACCCGGTCCTGGCCGGCATCCCGCAACTGCCCGGCTTGGGCCGGCGCGGCGAACTGGGTTCGCATCTCATTACCCACAGCGACGCCCGTTCGTCGGGCGCCGAGGCGTTCCGGATGCTGCGCACCAACCTCGGGTTCACCGCGGTGGACCGGCCGCTGCGGACAATCGTCGTCACCTCGGCCGTGCCGGGCGAGGGGAAGTCCACCGTGGCGGTGAACCTGGCCGCGGTCCTCGCCCAGTCAGGCGCGCGCGTCCTGCTGGTGGACGCCGACCTGCGCCAGCCGGTCCTGCACGGGCTCTTCGGCCGCGAGCGCGAGCCCGGGCTGACCGACCTCATCCTGGCCGGCGAACCCGGGGCCCGGCCGTTCAGCCCGACCCCGGTGGACGGGCTGTCGTTCCTGGCCGCGGGCGCGGTCCCGCCCAGCCCGGCCGACCTACTCCTGGCGCCGACAACGCGCCGGCTGCTCGAGACCCTGGCCGGCGAGTTCGACCACGTCGTGCTCGATACGCCGCCGGCGCTGATCGCGGCCGACGCGCCGATCCTCGTTTCCCAGGCCGACGCCGCCATCGTCGTGGTCCGCGCCGGCAGGACCCCGGCCCGTACGGTCGAGGACGTGCGCCGGACGCTCGCCAACTCGGGTGGCTTCCTGGCCGGCTTCGTGCTCAACGGGGTCAGGCGGCCGGGGCGCTACGGCCGCAGCTACTACTACTACCACAAATACCACTACCAGGAACGACCCGGGAAGTGCCGCGCCAGGGCTTGACTTCCCCGGCCGCCGGCCTAGATTCGAACCGTCCCCAGGCGCGAAAGGAGGCTCTAAGTGTATCTCATCGGGCTGACCCAGCTGCTGGTGCCGGTGTTCGGGGCCGCGCTGATCGCGGCCGGCGTGCAGGGACTGAAGGCCGAGTGGCGGGCGTTGTTCCGCAAGCCGATGCCGGGCGCGCTCGCGCGGGTAATCGTCTGGTTGCTGGCGATCGCGCTCCAGTTGTACAACTGGCGTTCCCATCCCTGGGTGCCGGTATGGCAGGTCCCGGTGATGGCCGTCGCGACCGCGTTCTGCGCTATGGGCATCTACCGGTTCGCCCGGCGGTCCCCGGGCGCCTGAACCGGCCGGCGGTCTTACCGGTAGTGGGACGCCTGAGCGCGGTACATCCGGGCGTAGAGCCCGCCGCGCTCGAGCAGTTCGGCGTGGGTTCCGCGCTCCGCGACCCGGCCCCGGTCCAGCACGTAGATGTAGTCGGCAAGCGCGACGGTCGAGAACCGGTGGCTGATGAGCAGCGCGCTGCGGTTCTCGATTGACCGGCGGAAGCGCTCGAACAGCTCGGCCTCGGCCAGCGGGTCGAGCGAGCTGGTCGGCTCGTCGAGCACCACCAGTTGCGCGTCGCGCAGGAACGCCCGGGCCAGCGCCACCTTTTGCCACTCACCGCTGCTCAGCTCCCGGCCCGATTCGAACCAGCAGCCGAGCTGGGTGTCGTAGCCCCGGGGCAGGCGCTCGATGGCCGCGTCCGCCCCGGCCCGGCGCGCGGCCGCGACGACCCGCTTCCGGTCCGGCCCGGACGACACGTCGCCGAGCCAGATGTTCTCCCACGCCGGCAGATAGTACCGGACGAAATCCTGCAGGACGACGCTGATGCGGCGGCGCCAGTTGTCCGGGTCGAAGCGGCGGATATCGAGCCCGTCAACCGTCACGCAGCCCGAGTCCGGGTCGTAGAGCCGGCCGAGCAGCTTGACCAGCGTGGTCTTGCCCGAGCCGTTCTCACCCACCAGCGCGACGACCTGGCCGGGAGCGACCGCCAGGTCTACCGACTCCAGCACCGGGCGGCCGTCGCCCGGGTAGGCAAAGCTGACGCTGCGGAACTCGACGCCCCGGCGGAACCGTTCCGGCACGGGCTCGGGCCGGGCCGGCGCCGTCACCTGCGGCTCCAGGTCCAGGAACCGGTAGAGGTTGTCGAGGAAGAGGCTGTCCTCGTAGAGTCCGGCGAGCCCGCCCAGTACCGATGAGAACGAGCCGACTGCGAGCTGGAAGGCCGAGAAGTACATCACCAGGCCGCCGATGGTGATGGCGCCGCGGTAAGCCTGGTGCGCGACGAAGCCGAGCGCGGCGAAGATGGCAAGCGTGGTCGCGAACTGGACCAGCAGGCCGAAGCCGACGCGTCGCCGGGTCAGCGCCAGCCGGCCGGCGCGCAGCCGGTCGCGCAGGCCGCGGAACCGCTTCCGGAACAGGGTCCCGAGCCCGAACAGCCGCAGCTCGCGGGCGTGGGGCGTGCCGGTCAGCAGCCAGTGGTAATACTGGGCCCGGCGCTCGTTCTCGGTCTGCTCCTGCTCGAACCGGAAGCGCCGGCGCGCGAACGCCACCTGAACCAGCGCGCCGGGCAGGGCCAGGGCCAGCAGGGCCAGGGCCAGCAGCGGGTTGAAGGCGAACAGTAGCCCGGCCACACCGGCGAGGGAAATCAACGCCTGGCCGACCTGGATGAGGCCGCCGACGATACCGGCGGGCCGGTGGAGCGCCTCGCCCTGGGCGCGGTGGAGCGAGTCGTGGTAGCGCGGGTCCTCGTAGTAGCCGAGGTCGGCGGCGATGGACCGGCCGTGCAGGACGTCCGTCACCCGGTCGGTCAGGACCAGCGCCTGGGCCTGGCGGGTCAGCTCGGCCAGGGCCCGGGCCAGCGCGGTCAGCAGCGCCGCGCCGGCGGCCAGCGCGACCCATAACAGCACCGGTCGGAACCCGGCGGCCCCGGCCGGCGACGCGATGGCGGACTGGAGCGCGTCAATGACCTGCTTGAGCAGGTACAGCCCGGCCAGCGGCAGGAGTCCCTGGAACAGCACCAGCAGCAGGTTGGCCGTGGCCCAACCCGGGGCGCTGGACCAGACCAGCCGGAGTGCCCGGACCAATCCCCGGATTATTCTTCGCCCCTTCACCGCCGTTCTCCTTCCAGCCACGCCGCGAGCTCGTCCAGCCCGGGGCCAGCCGGCGCGGAGCGTGCCCGGGAGTGCAGCCGCCAGGCGCTGGCGACTTCCCGCAGCCGGCGCAGGTAGCCACGCCAGGGCAGTCGGTCGTCCCGGGACTCGGGGTACTTGGTCGCCAGCTCCGCGCGCGAGAGGAATACCCGTCGCCAGGCCAGCTTCGCCCGGTCCCCGGCGGACCGCGCGCCGAGCAGCTCGAAGAGCGGCGGCAGGCCGGCATAGCCGGTCCGGGAGAGAATCGCGGTTTGCGCCGCCGCCAGCACGCGCGGGCCGACGCCGCCGGGCACGAGCCGCTCCATGATGTCGCCGGGTACGGATGCGGCGAGCAGGTTGCGCGCGAGGGCCAGGGCGAGGCCGACGTGGCGGGCGGCATTCCACGCGCGGGCGGTGCGCGCCAGCCGGTCCCAGTCGAGTTCGCCCTGGAAGCGGGCGGCGGTTTCAGCGATGTCGCAGAGCGGCCGCAGGCCGGCCGCGAGCCGGTCGCGGCAGGAGACGCCCAGGCAGAGATGCAGCATCAGGTCGTCGGGCGCGAGCGCGAGCGCGTCTTGCCCGGCGACGCGGGCCGGCCGCGCCCGGTCCCAGAGGTCGGCCGGTTCAACCGGTATAGCGCCGGTCGGGTCCAGGATGGTCCAGTGCAGTTCGATGGCGAGGCCGCGGACGGTGATTTCAGGGAGGTGGGCGCTGAGCCGGCAGCGTTCCTCGATGTCGTCCGTCGGCGGGACAATCCCGGCCTGCCCGGCCAGCCGGGCACGGGCTTCGGCCAGCCCGGGCCGAGGCACCATCAGGTCGACGTCGCACATCGGGCGGAGCGCGGGGTCCTGGTAGACCGCCCCGGCGAGATAGGCTCCCTTGAGCACGATGACCGGGACGCCGGCCCCGCGCAGGGCTGCGAGGACCGGCCCGAGGCGGGCGAACACCCGCGCGTTCCGGCCGGCGCCGGCCAGGTAGTTGGAACTCAGCCTGTCCCAGGCCGCGGCCGGCACCCGGTCTCGGTTGCCGGACCGCTTGAGCCGCCGGTAGACCATCGGCGCGATGCCGTGTTGGACCGCGGTCTCCACCGCCGCGTCCCAGTCGGTCTCAGGGTCAGGGTTGCCGGTCAGACAACCGAGGAGCATCCGCGCCGGGCGGTCGTTCAATCCCGCTTCTCCCCGGCCCGGAACAGGGTATCGGCGCCTGCCAAGGCCCGTTCATCTACGAGCAGGCGGAAGGGCCGCCGGATGGTCCAGCGCCGGTCGCGGAAGCTGTAGCGGCCGATTTCCCGCCGGCCCGCCAGCAGCTTCAGGCGCTTCAGCCCCCGAACGTCGAAACTCACCAGCCGGGGACGGAATCGGCCGGGAAGGAGTCGGTCGAACGGCCCGAGCCGGGACAACAGGCAGTACAACCGGTGGGGAACGAGCCCGGCGCAGCGCCTGAGGAACCGGCCCAGCCGGATGCGGCGGGCGACCGCGAGCCCGGCCCGGCCTCCGGCAATCGCCCGGAGCCGGTTCCCGCGTCGGGCGGCGGCTATGCGGCCGATGATGTCGTCCTGCCCGAGCACCCAGTCATCGTTACCGGAGCAGCTGTCCCCGCGCGTGCGGATGCCGCCCGGGCCGGCCGCCGCGACACGGTGGATGACCAGCCGGTCCTGGCCCGGCGGCCGGAAGCAGGCGACGTCGCCCGGCCGCACCGGGCCGGGCACGACTTCGAGCAGTTCCGGCTCGACGAGGGTGGGATTCATGCTGGTGCCGGTGTAGACCACGCGCAGCGGGCGGTTGGCGGCGAGCGGTTCGTTCTCGGCCAGGTGGTCGCCCGCCCGGTTCGGGCCGAGAACCGGCGCGTCCTG
>JAFGQF010000267.1 GCA_016935775.1 Caldifarciminota bacterium | reverse complement strand
GAGCTGCGCGACGAGGCCCGCCGCTGGAAGGGCGTGCTGGTCGAGCGGGTTGCCGAGCAGGACGACCGCCTGCTCGAGAAGTTCCTGGCCGACGAGCCGATCGGCGCGGCCGAGTTGTCCCGCGCCATTCGCGCCGCGACCCACCAGCACAAGGTCTGCCCGGTGCTGTGCGGCTCGGCGTTCAGGAACAAGGGCATCCAGCGGCTGCTGGACGCGGTGGTGAATTACCTGCCGAGCCCGGGCGACCTGCTGCCGACCGTCGGCGTGCACCCGGGCGGCGAGGAGGTGCTGCGGGTGCCCTGGGACGAGGGCCGGCTGGCGGCGCTGGCGTTCAAGGTCCAGTCCGACCGGCACGTCGGCAAGCTGGTCTACGTCCGGGTGTACTCCGGGACGCTCAAGGCCGGCTCGACGGTGCTCAACTCGACCCGGGGCAGGGAACAGCGGGTCGGCCGGCTGCTCCGGATGCACGCCGACCACCGCGAGCCGGTCGAGGCGCTCTACTCGGGCGAAATCGGCGCGGTCGTCGGGCTGTCCGACACCGTCACCGGCGACACGGTCTGCGCGCCCGAGGCGCCGATAGTGCTGCAGGCGATCGAGTTCCCGGCGCCGGTGCTGTCGGTGGCGGTGAGCATCAAGGACCGCAAGGACCGCGACCGGCTGGGCGCGAGCCTGGCCCGGCTGGCCGAGGAGGACCCGACCTTCATCGTCACTTCGGATTCGGAAACCGAGGAGACGGTCATCGCCGGGATGGGCGAGCTGCACCTCGAAATCCTGGTGGACCGGCTCAAGCGCGAGTTCGGGGTCGAGGTGCAGACCGGCGCGCCCCAGGTCGCCTTCCGCGAAACGATCACCGAGCGGGCCGAGGTGAACGAGCGGCTGGTGAAGCAGACCGGCGGCCGGGGCCAGTTCGCCCACGTGGTGATGCTGCTCGAGCCGCTGCCGCCGGGCACCGGCTTCGAGTTCGTCAACAAGGTGGTCGGCGGCCGGGTGCCTAGGGAATACGTGCCCGCGGTCGAGCGCGGGGTGGTGGACGCGATGCACCGGGGCGTGTACGCCGGGTTCCCGGTGGTGGACGTCCGGGTTACCCTGCTCGACGGCTCGTTCCACGAGGTGGACTCGTCGGACATGGCGTTCCGGCACTGCGCGTTCGACGCGTTCCGCAGCGGGTTCAAGCGCGGCCAGCCCCACCTGCTCGAGCCGGTGATGAGCGTCAGCGTCGTCAGCCCGGAGGAGTTCTCGGGCGCGATAATCGGCTCGCTCTGCAACCGGCGCGGCACGATTCTCGGGATGGACGACCAGGCCAGCGCCAAGGTCATCAGCGCCCGGGTGCCGCTGGCGACGATGTTCGGCTACGCCACCGAGCTGCGCAACCTCAGCCAGGGCCGCGCCGGCTTCACGATGCACTTCGAGCAGTACGAGGCGGTGCCGTACAGCATCGCCGAGGAAGTCATCCGCGAGAAGCGCGAGCGCGACGCCGCGAAGCGGAAGTAATCTTCCCCGGCGCGAGGCTTGCGGCGCGCCCGGTCCCGGCTACACTCGTCACGGTCAGGCCCGCCCAACCCGAGGAGGTGCGATGGTCAGAGTGCTAGCGGTCAACGGCAGCCCGCGCCGGGCGAAGGGGAACACCGCGCTCGTGCTCCGGTCGCTGCTCGAGGGAGCGGAAGCGGCCGGGGCCGAAACCGAAACCGTCATCGTTGACGAACTGGAACTGAAGCCCTGCACCTGCGGCGCGATGCGCTGCTGGTACGGCACGCCGGGCGAATGCTGTATCCGGGACGGGATGGACGCGGTTTACCCCAGGCTCAGGGCGGCGGACACGCTCGTGCTCGCCTCGCCGGTCTACGTCCCGCTGCCCGGCCGGATGCAGGACTTCCTCAACCGCGTCTGCCCGCTGATGGAGCCGAGGCTCGAGTTCCACGACGGCAGGACGAGGGCCAGGGTCCGGCCGGGCGTCGCTCTGCGCAGGATAGCGCTCGTCACCACCGGCGACTGGTGGGAGAGGGAAAACTCCGCGCGGCTCGTCGGCATCGCGCGGGAACTCGCCGAAGTGATGAACATCGGGTTCGCCGGCGCGGCAATCCGGCCCCACGCCCTGGCGATGTGGAAAGACAAGCAGCTCACGCCCGGCGCGGTCGAGGCGCTGGCGGCGGCAAAGCGGGCCGGGACCGAACTGGTCCGTGACGGGACGATGTCCGAAGAGACGCTGGCCGCGGTGAGCCGGCCGCTCGTCCCGGAAGAAACGCTGCGCGGAATGTACAACAACTGGCTGCGCGGCGACTGAGGCCGGCCGGGCTCGCGACGCGGTTCCGGCAGCCCGGGGCGGCGCCGGGAAAGACCCGCCCGACTTTAACTATAGTTAAAGTGCCTGGCAGACCGGGTTGCGGCTAACTCGCGGCACGGCAACAACCTGGCCGCTTTTCATTTTCGGCGGGGAACCGTTCCCCGGGCGGATTTGAAGCCGGGTTCCAGGTGCGGCCCGGGCCGGCCGTCACTTGCCGGTCACAGGCCGGGTGCGGGTTGGCCCTGGCGCCCGGTGCCGGTCCCGGACCGCAACCCGGGTTGGGGCCGGTATTGGTGCGGCGAAACGCGGCCCGGCCCGGTCCGTGGCCCGCAACCGCACGGCCGCGGCCTGTCCGGCCGCGATGCCCGGGGCGAACAGGCCCGCGCCTGCCGGCGGGTCACGCGCGGACTGGCGTTCCCGGACCGGCGACCGGGAACCGCGGCGGTTTGGTAATGCCTGTCGGTCGGTGACTCGCGCCCGGCTTCCCGCTGCCAATCCGCTCGTGTCTTCTTTCGCCGGCTTCGCGGGCGGGGCGGCGATGGACAGCCGGGCGCGGGCCGGTATCATCCTCTATCTACCAAGGAGTCAGGATGCCGAACCGATTCGCGCTCGTGCTGGCCGCGCTCTGCGCCGCCGCGCCCGCCCAGTTCCTCGAAACGACGATAGTGCTGCCGGATTCGTCGTACCCGTACGGCCTGTGCTATAACCCGGTGAACGACAAGGTCTACTGCGCGAACATGGACGGCAACACCGTCACCATCATCGACGGAGCGACCAACAGCATCATCCGGACCCTGCCCGCGGGCCTGGGCCCGGTCGACTGCCGCCACAACCCGGTCAACAACCTGGTCTACTGCGAGTGTTACGGCAGCGCCGAGCTGGTCGCCATCGACGGCGCGACCGATTCGGTGGTCGCCGTCGTGCCCGGGGTCGGCAGTTCCTGGGAGGTCTGCTGGAACTCGGTCAACAACACCATCTTCACTTCCTACACCCACTGGTGGAGCGGCGTGGTGGTGACCAGTTGCGCCACGAACCTGCCGTTCGACACCGTGGTCACCGAGCCCTACCCGTTCCGCCTGTGCCACAACCCGACCGCGAACAAGGTCTACTGCGGGGTGAGCGACAGCCTGGTAGCGGTGATTGACGGGCAGACGAACGCGCTCATCGAGTACGTCCGGGTAGGGGCCGCGCCCCAGGGCCTGCTGTTCATTCCCGGCAGGAACAAGGTCTACTGCGCGAACCAGGGGAACGACTTCTCGGTCATCGACGGCGCGACCAACCGCGTCACGACCATCCGTGTCGAGGGCATCCTGAACACCGCCGTGTACAACGGGCGCGAGGACCGGGTCTACGCCGCGGTGGTGGACCGCGACAGCATCGTCGTGGTGGACTGCGCGACGGACTCGGTGGTCGCGATGGTGCCGGCCGGCGACAACCCGCTGGGCATCTGTTACGCGCCGGGCGGCAACAAGGTGTACTGCTCGAACCACGTGGACCGCAGCGTCACGGTGCTCGACTGCGCGACCAACAGCGTCGTGGCCACGGTCGGGGTCGGCGACTACCCGTGGGCGGTCTGCGACAACCCGCGCCGGAACCGGGTGTACGTCGCCAACACGACCAGTTCGACCATTTCGGTAATCCGCGACACGACGGCCGGGGTCGAGGAAAGCGCGGAGGGAGAGGGGGCGCGGCTCGAGCCCGGGATGCCGACCGTGGTTCGGGGAACGCTGTTCTGGAGTGCGGCGACTCCGTCGTTGCGCAGTGTCGGAGACCTGGCGCTCCACGCCACGGACGGCCGCCGGGTGATGGGTTTGGCGCCCGGGCCGAACGACGTGTCGCGGCTCGCGCCGGGCGTGTACTTTGTCCGGGAGGCGCAGGCCGCGGCCGCGCACCGGGTCGTCATCGCCCGTTAGGAAGGGCGCCGGCCGGTCCGCCGGGTTGAACGCGCCGGGCGGCGCGGTAGGATAGCTTGACGGGCGCGGAAGTTTGTCGGAGAACTGAAGGCCCGGGCTGAACCCGGGCCGGGGAGGAATCGATGTTGAAAGTCGTGCTGTTCGCCAACGGGGTCGTTGACCTCGTCATCGGCCTCGCGCTTGTGGTGATGCCGGCGCTGGGCCTGCGCGTGCCGGGCTGGCCGGTGCTGGGGTCGGAAGCGGTGTTCATCGCCGGCGGCTGGGGCTTGGGGATAATCGTGCTGGGCGCGGGCCGGGTCTGGGCCGCGTTCGCGCCGCGCTACCACTGGATGTGGAACGTGCTGGGCATCATCGAGGCGGCGCCGCTGGCGCTGTACGCGCTGGTGCGGGTGGTGTTCACGCCGACGACGATGGGCCAGGCGGCGCTGCCGCTCTACCTCGGCGCGGTCTTCGCGGTGCTGTACATCCTGGCGCTGGTGCGCAACCGGGCGGTCGTCCCGAAGCCGGCGTCGGACTGAGGCGGCCGGCCGGGCCGGCCTATTCCCACTCGATTGTCGCGGGCGGCTTCGAGCTGACGTCGTAGACGACGCGGTTGACGCCCTTGATTTCGTTGATGATGCGGTTCGAT
>JAFGQF010000266.1 GCA_016935775.1 Caldifarciminota bacterium | reverse complement strand
CTCGCGCAGGTAGTCAACCGCCAGTTCGACCCCGCCCGGCAGGAATGTCGCCCCGCCGACCAGGTCCTCTCGCAACCAGGCGTCACGCCGGAACTGGCAGACAGCCTCGACCCGGGTCGCGCCGGTGATGATTCGCCGGCCGGTGAATCGCAGCTCACCCGTCGCGTAGTCGATGGTGTAATCCGCGTCCCAGCCCCGCACCAGCGGCTCGCCATCCAGCCAGACCCGCTCGGTTCCCGGGACAACCGGTGCCTGACCGCCACCGGGTGCGAGCCGGTAGGGACCCTGGACTCCATCGCTGCCCCGGAAGGAAACCCGGTCCGACTCCCCGCGCGGGCGGGCGTAGCCGACCCGGGCCTGGATTGAGCCGAGCCTTGCCTCGGCCAGGCCGCCGACCGCGCGGCGCTGAACCTGGCCGAACCCGGCTTGGGAAAGGGAAAGCGACACATCGCCGAACTGGCCGGACCACTCCCGTCCGCGCAGCGCTATTGCTATCCGGTCGAGTTCGTCGAGCTCGCGTGTCGTGCCCTCGGCCGGAATCGGAGAACCCTGGTCCGACAGCTCGGCCTCGATGTCAACGCCCTCAACCTCGCCGTTGATCTTCAGCCTGGTTGACTGGTTGAGCCCGCTGCCCTCGACGCCGCCGAGCGTGAAACCTACCGACTTGCTGCCCGACACGTCCAGCCCCGGACCGGCGTTGGCCGTGTCCGGCGCCGCGACAACTGGCCGGGCCGATTCGGGCGGCCCGCCCGCTTCGCGGGCCGGGCCGGCCAGCCTTGTCCGGGGCGCGACAACGGGCTTGCCGCCGATGGAATGGTAGACAACCCGGATGGTGCTCCAGCGCTCGACCGGTCGGGCCAGAACCAGCAGTCTTCCACCCTGCGTCAGCCAATACTCCTCGCCCGAGGTCAGCATCCGGCCGTCAACCAGCACCGTGTCGGTGTTGCCGACCGGCGCACCCGCGTCCAGTTCGAAGACCGCCTGGCCCTGGTCCGAGATGAACAGCAACTCGCGACGCACGCCCGGGGAGCTGCCGACCGTGACCGCGAGAAGCAGGACCAGCGCCTGCATTGAAACTCAGGGCAGGATGAACGAGATGAGCCGCGAACCATTGTCCAGCACGACAAGCCGGCCGTCGAGCAGGGCGATGCCGGTCGGCTGCACTCCGGCCGGCAGCTCGAACCGCGTGACCGTTCTTTCGCCAAACGCGACCACGGCAGGCGTGCCGGTCAGGGCGAGGTAAACCGTGCCGGACTCGTTGACCGCCAGCAGGTCGAACTCGAGCTCAAGCTCCAGGCGTCGGTCGACGATTCCGGCCCGGTTGAACAGTACCAGTTCGCGGCCCCGGGCAAGCACCGCGAATCGCCCGCCCGGGAGGGTCGCCATCGGACCGGGTCGAACAACGTCGGCTTCGTCAACGAACCGGCGGCTCTCGCCGAACACGGTCTTGTACCAGACGACGTTGCGGTCCGCATCGGCGACCAGCATCTCGCCCGACGAGTAGCCGGCGAGACCGGTCACGCGAACGTTGCTGAGCCAGACCGCGGTCCGGGGGTCGTCCCGGCGCTGGCGATACAGCGCGTTCTCATCGTAGCAGTAGATGTAGAACCGGTCGGCGGCGATTCCCCGCGGAACCGCCAGCCGGCGGGTCAACGGGATCGTCTCGACCGGGACCAGCCGGTCGTCAAAGCGCAGCACCCGGGCCCCGGACATCTCCAGGGCCAGCAGGCCCGCACCGTCCGCGAAGACGGCCTCGACCGGCGAGCCGAGCTCAAGCACCATCCCGGGCGCCAGCTCTTCCCCGGGACCCGGCGGCAGGACCGTTCCCCTCCGGGCGCAACCCGCGGTGAGCGCCAGCGCGACCAGCAACCCGAACGCCGCGCGGCGCCCGGCTGCTGATCGTAGTCGGCAGGCGGACAGGTTCGTCATTCTCATCTTCACCGTTTCCTTCCTCATTCTTGCCCGCCCGGCCGCAGTGTCAAGCCGACACCCGGGGCCTTGACCTTGCGCCGGCCGCCGCTACACTTCGGCGAAGTCAAGTCGAGGAGGTATTCGTGTCAGCAAACATCGCCATCAACGGGTTCGGCCGCATCGGCCGGCTGGTCTCCCGCGTTCTCACGTCCCGCAAGGACCTGAAGCTGGTCGCGGTCAACGACATCACCGACGCCCCCACGCTCGCCCACCTGTTCAAGTACGACTCGGTCCACGGCCGCTTCCCCGGTGAAGTGGGCCACGCCGAAGGCGAGCTGCGCATCAACGGCGCGACCGCAAAGGTGACCGCCATCAAGGACCCTGCCCGGCTCCCGTGGAAGGAGCTCGGCGTCGACATCGTCATCGAGTCCACCGGGCTGTTCCGCTCGCGCGACAAGGCCAGTGGCCACCTCGCCGCCGGCGCGAAGAAGGTCATCATCTCGGCCCCGGCCAAGGACAAGGATATCCCGTCGCTGGTGGTCGGCATCAACCACGACCGGTACGACCCGGCCAGTGACGACATCGTCTCCAACGCCTCCTGCACCACCAACTGCGTCGTGCCGGTCGCCAAGGTCCTGCACGACAACTGGCGCATCAAGTCGGCGTTCATGACCACGGTCCACGCCTACACCGGCGACCAGCGGCTGCTCGACGCACCGCACTCGGACCTGCGCCGGGCCCGCTCCGCCGCGATGTCGATGATCCCCACCACCACCGGCGCGGCCAAACTGATCGGCGTCATTTTCCCCGAGCTCGCCGGCAAGGTGGACGGCATGGCGATTCGCGTGCCCACGCCCAACGTTTCGATAGTTGACTTCGCCTGCACGGTCGAGAAGCCGGCGACGGCCGAGGCGGTCAACGCCGCGTTCAAGGCCGCGGCCGAGGGCCCGCTTGAGGGAATCCTGCGCTACATGGCCGAGCCGCTGGTGTCGGTCGACCTCGTCGGCGACCCGCACTCGTCGATATTCGACCCGGGCCTGACCGCGGTTGTCGACGGCACGCTCATCAAGGCCTTCTCCTGGTACGACAACGAGTACGGCTACTCCTGCCGGCTCGTCGACCTCGCGGCCCACGTCGCCTCCCGGCTGTGAAGAAGCTGTCGGTCCGCGACCTCGACGTCCGCAACAGGCGCGTATTCGTCCGGGTGGACTTCAACGTCCCGCTGGCCGATGGAGGCACGATCAGCACCGACGCGCGCATCCGGGCGTCGCTCCCGACAATCAACTTCCTGCTCAAGCGGCGGGCAACGGTCGTCCTCGCGTCCCACCTCGGCAAGCCCGACGGCAAGCCCGACCCGAAACTGAGCCTGAAGGTCGTCGCCGACCGGCTCGCCGAACTGCTGGATCGGCCGGTCGTCTTCGCGCCCGACTGCATCGGCAAGGCGACCCGGCAACTGGTAACCGACGCCGCACCGGGCTCGGTCATCCTGCTTGAGAACCTCCGCTTCCACCCCGGCGAGGTCTCAAACGACCCCGAGTTCAGCCGCGAGCTCGCCGGGCTCGCCGAACGCTACGTCAACGACGCCTTCGGCACCGCCCACCGCAGCCACGCCTCGACCGTCGGTGTCGCCGGGCTGTTCGACCGCCCGGCCGCCGGCCTGCTGATGGAAGAGGAAATCCGCTACCTCGCCTCGGTCCTCGAATCGCCGGACCGGCCCCACGTCGCCATCATCGGCGGTTCGAAGGTCAAGGACAAGGCGGGCGTCATCGCCAACCTGCTGCCCCAGGTCGACAAGCTGCTCATCGGCGGCGGGCTGATGTTCGACTTCCTCAAGGGCCAGGGCCTGGGCATCGGCAAGTCCATCTTCAAGCCCGACACGGTCAGGCGCGCCCGGGAACTCGCCGAGAACCCGAAACTGGTACTGCCCGTCGATGTCGTCGTCGCCCCCGACCCCGACTCGCCCGACAAGGCCCACGCGGTCCCGGTCGACGCCATCCCTGACGACGAGATGGGGCTCGACATCGGGCCCAAGACCATCGAGCTGTTCCGTAAGGTGCTCGCCGACGCCCGCACCGTGGTCTGGGCCGGGCCGCTCGGGATGTTCGAGAAAGACGCCTTCGCCACCGGCACCAACGAGATTGCCCGGGCCGTCGCGGCACTCACCGAGACCGGCGCCACCACCGTGGTCGGCGGCGGCGACACCCTCGCGGCCCTCAGCCGGGCCGGGCTCCGCGACAAGGTCAGCCACGTCTCAACCGGCGGCGGCGCCTGTCTCCAGTTCCTCGAAGGCCGGATACTGCCCGGCATCCGCGCGCTCGCCGACGCCCACGGCGCGACCCGAACCCCGATCATCGCCGGCAACTGGAAAATGCACAAGACCGCGACCGTGGCCCGCGCCTTCTGCATCAAACTCCGCCCCCGGCTGGCCGACGTCCTCGACCGGCAGATCCTCATCTTCCCGCCGTTCACCGCGCTCGCCGCGGTCGCCGACGAGCTCGACCGGAGCAGAATCGGCTACGGTGGCCAGGACTGCCACTGGGAAGCCGAAGGCGCCTTCACCGGGGCGGTCTCGCCCGCCTTCCTGCGCGACCTTGGCTGCACCCACGTGCTCGTCGGCCACTCCGAACGCCGGCACGTGTTCGGGGACTCGGACGATATCTGCAACCGCAAAGTGCGAGCCGCGCTCGCCGCCGGGCTCATCCCGGTCTTCTGCTGCGGCGAGAAACTCGACGAGCGCGAGAACGAACTGACGTTCGCCACCCTGGAGCGCCAGCTCAGCATCGGCCTGCGCGGTTTCAAAGAGCAGGACGAACTGGTGATTGCCTACGAGCCGGTCTGGGCCATCGGCACCGGCCGCACCGCCACGCCCGAGCAGGCCCAGGAGGTCCATCGCTGGATTCGAAGTTGGCTCGTGCGGCGGGTTTCGGTGGAGTTCGCCGACCGGACGCCGATCCTCTACGGCGGCAGCGTGAAGCCGGACAACGTCGACGCGCTGATGGCCGAGACCCACATCGACGGCGTGCTCGTCGGCGGCGCGAGCCTCGAAGTCGAATCGTTCGAGCGCCTGGTCCGCTTCCAGGCCTGAACCGGGCTCAGCCCCGCGTCCTCTCCGCCAGCCAGCGCTTCAGCCCCTCGGCCCGCGTCACCGCCGGTCCCTGCAGCTCGGCAACCCGGTCGAGCTTCGGGTGTTTCGCCGCCAGCTCGGCCAGCCGGCGGTCGCGCTCCGCGCCCGGCTCAGTGGTCATCACCACCTCGAACAGCCCGGCCACCCACGGCTCATACGGCAGCCGGTACTCCGTGCTCCTGCCCTCGAACTGGAACTCCCGGTTGATATCGAACCACACGGCAGTCCGGCAAGTGTTGCGCAATTCCAGCTTGCGTCGCTCCCGGGCCGCCTCCTCCTCGGCCAGCCGCTGCTCGGCCCGCACGGTCCTGAATACCCTCAAGTTCGCAGCCTCCGGGCCGAAGCCTGTTTCGGGCGGCAGCCAGTCCAGCTTCCCGGCGCGTTCCAGCCAGCCGTACACCCCCAGGGCGGCCTGCTCCATCAGCGCCCGTCCGCGCGACGTCTCGCCCGGCTCGCGCGCCGGACCATGCTCCTTCGCCAGCAACCGCTCCCGGCGACGCTCGTCGTCCCGGGACTTCAGAAGGATGGCGAATACCCGGCGGCCGTGCTCGCAGGCCCGCGCCCGCTCCGGCACCGACAAGCCCGCGCCCTCTTTGACGAGCACCTCGTACATCGCGTCCTCGAGCTGTTGCCTCCGCCACCGGTTGCCGTACATCCGGCGCAGGGTCAGCACCCGCCGCGCCGCGTCCACCTCCTTACGCCGGCGCTCCGGCTTCGACCGGTCGCCAACCCGGGTGTCCAACAGCCGTCCGTTCACCCAGTCCCGGACCTCGCGCCGCTCGGCCGGGGGCAGCGCGGCGGTGAACTCCTCGACCGCCGCGCGCGCTTGGGCCTGGCGCACGCGGGGCCGGCTGGTGTAGGCGTCGAGGATGTCACGGATGTCTGCGAAGCTCGCCCGGCAGGCGCGCAGGTAGTCGGCCACCAGTGCCAGGGTCGGGAACGCCCGCTTGCCCTGCTCCAGCCGACAGACGAACGAGCCCGCGTTCCTGCCCTGCCGGCCCATCACCCGGGCCAGGGCCTCCTGCGACAGGCCAGCCTTCTTCCGCAGGCTGCACAGCCGTCGGCCGAGCAGAACGGGGAAGCGGAAGGAGTCCGGTTCAGCCATCTTGACCATATGGTAAATGATACGCTCTCGAAGTTCAAGCCCTCAAGTCTAGCATTATCAGCATGATTTACGCACTGACTGTCCCTTGCATCCCCTATCCCCGGGCGGCCCCCGGGGATACCTTCAGGTTGGCTGTCAAGGCGGTTCGCAGAGCTTCGCCCGTCCCGGCGCGGACCGATACCGTCACCGGCACTCTGCCGCCATCCTTGTCCCGCGCTTCGAGACGTCCCCTCGCCGTGACCGTCGTCCGATCCCGGCAAACTTCGGTCGCCGGTGCCCGGCTCGCTTCCGGCTCCTGCGCCCTTGCCTCATCCCGGTCCGCGCATCCCGGTCCCGCTCTCCCCGACGCTCTATCTTCCGCTCTCCCCGCGCCGGGAACGGCACCGCGCGCCGCTGCAAGGCTCGAACCCGGCGCAGCGCAAGCCAGCAGACCACCGCACAGGCCACCCCCAACCTCTTGACAACTCACTTCGACAGGCTCATACTGTCCCGAGATGCGTGGCTTGGTGGCCCTTTCTTCACTGCTGGTATCGG